>JBFMAM010000439.1:0-1521 GCA_040755805.1 Nitrospirota bacterium | reverse complement strand
TCAGGACTCTTCTCAAGCCTGCCCCCCCTTTTCCTCCTTTATGCTCTTCAAATTATGTGATATGAATGACAGAATTCAGCTTCTACAAACGATATTCTTATGAAAAGAGGTTATATTTTCGTAAATTGTAAAAGGTACTTGTTACAGAATGCCGATCAAGGAAAGGCATTTGAGATGATACTGGCAGGGAATTCCGGGAAAAAGAGCAACGTAAGTATTTCAGCTCGGAGATATTATGAAAAGAATTCTTAAATGGGCTATTTTGCAGTGCACCATGTTGACGGTTTTATCGATACCCGGACATGCTTCAATATTCATAAGTGGTAAGGTAATGGACTATTCGACGAGGAAACCTATTCAAGGGGCCATTATTACCGCAAACAACGAAGTCGTCCAAACCGACAGTGACGGCATGTTTGTGATAAGAAATGCTACAAAAAAGATAGGGATTCGGGCCTATGGATATGCAAGGGGCGAGCAGGTTATCCCTTTCCCCACAGATAAAACACCTCTTAAGATATACTTGCAGCCTTTCACACCAAAGGCCCTCTATCTTACTTTTTATGGAATAGGTGATCGATCACTGCGTGAATCTGCGCTAAAACTCATCAATGAAACTGAGCTCAATGCGCTCGTCATAGACGTAAAAGAAGATAGGGGAATGATCACTTATAAAAGCTCCATCCCCTTTGCCTCAGAAATCGGCGCCCAAAAATTGATAATAATTAAGGATATAAGAAGTTTGTTACAATCCTTGAGAGAAAGAGGCATCTACACCATTGCACGTATTGTGGTCTTTAAAGATAACACCCTTGGTTCGGCACGCCCTGATCTAACTGTGAGGACTCAGGACGGAAGGGTATGGCATGACAGAGAGGACCTTATCTGGGTAGATCCTTCCAGGAAAGAAGTCTGGGATTACAATATTAATATTGCTGTTGAGGCAGCTCAAATGGGATTTGATGAGATACAGTTTGACTATGTCCGGTTTCCTGATAAAAAAGGGCTTAAATTTGCCGTACCGAACACAGAAGAAAATAGGGTGAAATACATTTCCGGATTTCTCACGGAAGCGAAAAAGAGACTTATGCCATACAATGTCTTCGTTGCTGCAGATATATTCGGGTATGTATCCTGGAACCTCAACAATACTCTCATCGGACAGAAACTTGAAAACCTTCTCCCCTGTGTTGATTATATATCACTGATGCTCTATCCGTCAGGATTTCAATTTGGGATACCGGGATATAGAAATCCTGTTGCATACCCCTACCAAATTGTTGCTCTTTCCCTGAAGAAGGCACAAGAACGTACCAATCTTTCACCGGTCCGATTCAGGCCATGGCTGCAAGCATTTAAGGATTATGCATTCGACAGGAGATATTTCAACGGTACGGAAATAAGAGACCAGATTAAAGCCGCAGAGGAATTTGGCTCGAACGGATGGATGCTCTGGAATCCCCGCAATGTTTATCAGCCGGATGGGTTGAAGAGGGAATTGATATCCGCAAAAGCTGATTT
>JBFMAM010000438.1:0-1523 GCA_040755805.1 Nitrospirota bacterium | reverse complement strand
GGGGTAAAGAAGGTAGACTGGTACAATTCAGAGACTAAGAGCAAATCCATCTGGGGGACTTTAGCCAATATAGTTATTCCTTTTATACCTGGGATTGGGCAGATTTATATGGTTGGGATGGGGATATACAACATGGCTAAGGGAAATTTTGCTCAGGGGGCATTATCATTTCTGGGTGGTCTGGGGAGTTTAAGTGCTTTAGCTAAGGCGGGTGATTTAGCCAATCTGGGGAAGGTAGGGCAGCAGATAGGGAATTTAGCTACCAGTATTAATAAGGCAAAGACCATTTCAGGCCTGACTAATTTAGCTAACAGCTTTAATAAGATCAATCAGCTTTCTATTGCTGCCTTTGGCAATGACTTAAGTGATGGCAGTGGCAGGAAGATACAGGGGGTAAACAGGTTTTTAGCCGGGTTATCTTATGCTGGTTCTGGCTCTATTAAGCTACCAGGTCTTAATGCGGAATCAGTTAAGTATTTAACCACGACCTATAAGCTGGGAGTGAGTATTACTGGCAAGCAGAATATCATAGGTGGGAAGCAAATAAGTGATGAGGAGAGATTTAATCTGGGGGCAAGTGCATTAGCACCATATCTTGGACAGAGTTTTGCTTCTGCTAAAGATGCAAACAGGCTTGGTTTTAATCCTGGTTCGATATTAAATGTGGGGCGGGATGTTTTTGCTGCTGGGCAATTAGCCTTTCAGTATGCCAGTAATGCTTACAATGCTGCTGGTAGATGGGTAACAGACCCGGGAACTTTGGTGCGGGATATTGGAGTGATGGGCAAAGAGATAGGCAAAGGTGCATATGAGGCAGCTAAGGGAGGTGTAAAAGAAAGTAGGCAAGGGTTAAGTTATGCAGCCAGTTTAGTTAAAGATGGGCTGTCTGATTTCAACAAAGCGATTAATTATGTAGCGAGAAATGAGGCGATAGGGAAGGTAGTTAATGGGTTAGTTATGGGATCAGTTAATCGATTGGTTATGGAGATAACTGGTAGGGACCCTGGTTTATCCCTGGACGAGTTGAATAAGATACCTGGAGTAAAGCAATTTATGGAGAAGGCGAATACTGCCAGTCAACGCCTGTCACATTTTTATGATGATGATGAGAGCCTCTCTCAGGCTATCACAGATTGGATGGGTGGAAGATTTGATGAGGTAGTTAAGGGGGTTACGAAGTGGTTTACAGATAAGGGTGGGAAAATCGCCATACCTGAAATTAAAAATACAGGGAAGAGTACAACCACCTCTGACATGATAAATGATAGGAACAGAGCAGAGGTTAAAAAAGAATCAGCAAAGGCATCCGAGGTAATAAGTAAGGCAATTAAAGAAGTGCAAAATATGCTAAAAGAGGCTAATATTAATATTGCTAGTGAGTCAGGACAGGCAATAGCAGAGAAATATCTTAAAGCCGCATTAAAAGATTACCCTCACCTTGCGAACGGTGTTACTGCTGCTTCTTTAATAGGTGCTGCAGGAACATTCGACCCTAAACTATTAGGCGACCCAACAGATGTGGC
>JBFMAM010000437.1:0-1550 GCA_040755805.1 Nitrospirota bacterium | reverse complement strand
AGGTTTCTGATTAGCGCCTCTCGCAACCTGCGCCATCGAGATTCTCTTATTGTATTCCTTATAACTTTTAAAAAGCACACCACATGGGCACCGTTGACTATATCGTCTATCCAATGATAGAGTCATTTTTATGAGTGTCCTGAGAGTAAGCGGTCTAAGCAAGGTCTTTGATGGTATTTACGCCCTGAAAAGGGTTAGCTTTGAGCTCTCAAGAGGGGAGATTTTAGGAATACTCGGCCCAAATGCCGCCGGCAAGACCACCCTCATTCATTTAATCCTCGGCCTCATAACCGCGACTGAGGGAATGATTGAGGTCTTCGGCAAAGACCTAAGGGAAAATCGCAGGGAGATACTCAGAAGGATTAACTTTGCTTCAAACTATGTTTCATTGCCCCTTTCTCTTACACCTTGGGAAAACCTTATGGTCTATGCACTGATGTACGAGGTTAATAACCCACTAGATAGGTGCACTAAAGTGCTAACACAGTTTGAACTTTATAATCTCAAAAATATACCATCGAGAAGGCTTTCTTCAGGTCAGATGATGAGACTTTCGCTGGCAAAGGCTATGATCAACAACCCTGAGATCTTACTGCTCGATGAGCCTACGGCAGGGCTTGATCCGGAAATTGCAAAAAAGACAAGACAGCTTCTTAAGCGTTTGAGAGACGAAAGGGGTCTTTCAGTGCTTTACACCTCGCACAATCTATGGGAGATGCAAGAGGTTTCTGACAGGGTACTACTTCTTCAAAAAGGAGAGGTAAAAGTGGAAGGCCCATCGGGAGAGTTAGTCGGCAAATATGGAGTTCAGAGCCTTGAAGAACTATTTTTCAAAGTCCTTAGGCATGAGCCCTAAAAGGACACTTGCAGTAGTCCTTAGGCAGGCCTACCTTTACAAAAGGAGTCTTCCAAGGCTCCTTGAAGTCTTTTACTGGCCGATGGTAGATCTCCTGCTCTGGGGGTTTGTGACACTCTATCTTCAAAGGGCATCAGAAGGTATCCCTAAGTTCGTCTCTTATTTTTTAGGTGCTCTTATCCTCTGGGACATACTTTTCAGGGCACAGCAAGGCATCTCTGTATCTTTTCTTGAGGATATATGGGCAAGAAACCTGATAAACATATTTGTATCTCCGCTTAAGGTCTCCGAGTATCTATTGGCACTCATCATAATCAGTGCACTGAAGGTGACTTTTGCATTCCTTGTGATGTCATCGCTTGCAGGGATTCTTTACTCATTCAGTATATTCAAGCTTGGTCTTTCTCTTCTGCCTCTGGTGCTTGACCTCGTGGCGATGGGCTGGGCAGTGGGGATATTCATAACTGCCCTTATATTGAGATTCGGGCAGGAGACCGAGGTACTTGCATGGGCAGTAGCATTTCTTTTTATGCCCTTTTCTGCCGTGTTCTATCCAGTAAGTGTACTACCCCCTGTGCTCAGGGAGATAGCACGTTTCATTCCATCTGCTCATGTTTTTGAGGGTATGAGGAGAGTGATAACAATATCTCATCTTCAGATTGAAGGCATTTTGTGGGCCACTATACTCAACTTT
>JBFMAM010000436.1:0-1553 GCA_040755805.1 Nitrospirota bacterium | reverse complement strand
CTAATCTTTCCTTTTATGCAAGAAATAATCTTAAATGGGTGTCCGACCCCAACAATTGGGATCCGAATTTCCCATTGAAAGGCCTTGATCCGAATACCTGGACTAATAGATCATACAGGTTTGCCATAGAACCTATTGAAGAAAGTGGTATATCCGAACATGTTATCCGTTTAAAGGTTGAAGTTTACTGGACTGAACAGAATGCCTATGGTGTTATAAAGAGTCAAAAGAATTTTGTTCTCGAAGGATATAAAGGAGAACAGGGAGTAACTAATTAAGGAGGTAATCAATTATGAAAAAAGGAAAAAAACAGCAGGGCAGTGTTATAATTGCCGCCCTCGGTATGCTTCTTTTGCTTGCTATTATAGGCTGGGGCCTTATAAGTACAAGCAATTTCCTCCTGGCTGAAAGCAGTACGAAAAAATTGACTTCCCAGGCCTACTACCTGGCAGATGCAGGTATACAGAGGGCAACGGAAAGAGGATTTGAGGTTTTTAAAGGTTTGAATATGGATCCCGGAATAATGATGAATCTTGAAACTGAATTAAATAAGTATACTGCCTTAGGGGGGCAGGAGGATGAGCTTTTCGGAGGATCTCTTGGTTATAAAGATCATCCATACCCTCTCGGCGAAGGTTCCTATGAAGTTGAGGTTGTGGATGCCAACCTGGTAGGTGGGGATTCTGTTCTTGTAACATTCCGTTCCATCGGTAAATTGACCAAAAATGCCGGTCTTTCCAATAAGCCAGTCCGTATGGAGATAATTGCCACTGTGCGGTATTATCTTGCTGGCACAGAACTTGCCGATTTTGCTTATTTTGCTAATAATTACGGTTATATGGATGATCTTACATCAACTGCCGGCAGTGTCGCTTCCAATGGTTATTTCAGATTCAACGGTCATGTCAATGTAGCAGGAGGAGATAGATACAAACATTGTGATATCGATAGTTCCGGAAATTATAACCTTAGAGATAGAGATGATGACGGAGGTGTCTATGCCGGAAAAGCCATAGTAGATGTAGATGGTGATGGTAATACCGTATGCGGTGATTCCAGTATGAAGCCGGATAACCCTAACAAATACCAGAATAAAGATAAAATCAAAATGCCTTCCCTTGCCCAGCTTGATTATTATAAAGGAGGTGCTCTCACCGGAGAAAGTAACCATAAATCAGCCGGTGAAAGACATGGCATTTATTCGTATGTCCCTCCTGGAACGAAAATATATGCCTCTGACGGCACTACCCTTCTCCATACCGTTACTTCAAACGATACGGACAGCAGAGTAAAGGATAATTACATTAAGGTATGTGACGCTGTTTTCGGAGATGGAAATTCAACTTATTCCGCCAATCCGAATGTGGTAGATCCAAACGGCATAGACAGTGTATTCGAGGCTTTTCAAAAAGATCCCAATAGTTATGTCCTTTCTTATAAGGTAAGTGAAGATAACAAAACAAGCCTTATTGTTTCAAATGTGTCCATCGATCCCATTGCTTATCCTTCCGATCCGAATTTTATGAGGCCAGATCCGAATCATCCCATTAAAA
>JBFMAM010000435.1:0-1555 GCA_040755805.1 Nitrospirota bacterium | reverse complement strand
GAAAGAAGTTATGGATGTATTCCAGAATGCTATTAAAAACGGACTCATAGATGTATATCTGAGCCAGAAGGGATGTGCCGGAAGATGTAATCCAGAGCCAACGGTAGAGGTTATAGAAGAAGGGAAAATTCCGGTAAAATACGGTAGAGTGACAAAAGAGAAAGCTCTTGAAATAGTTGAACGTCACCTTAAAAATGGAGAAATAATTACGAAATGGACAATTAATTAGAGAGTGAGATGAAGTTTTATGAAAGATGACGGCCAGATAAAATATAATATCATATTATGTGATGCACCACCATGTATCAGAAAAGATTGCAGAAAAATCAAAGTCGCCCTTGAAAAAGAGCTTGCAGAACATATGCTTCTTGATAAAGTAAGCATAACCCTGTCAGGATGTCTTGGCATGTGTGACAAAGGACCTTTAATGATAATAAATCCCGGCTTCACCATTTACGGTCATGTAAAGGTAGAAGACATATACGAAATAGTGACGGGCCATTTAATAAACCATCAGCCTGTGGCAAGGCTGGTTATTGAGGGAGATCACCTTTACAATCGTTTCTTCCGTGTATTCGGAGATGTAAACTTCTTCGGGAGACAGCTCAGAATAACCCTTAGAAATTGCGGAGTAATAGATCCTGAAAGTATAGATGACTATCTTTCCGTGAGAGGTTATGAAGCCCTGGCAAAAGTTCTTACCCATATGAAACCTGCAGATGTTATAGCAGAAGTAAAGAAATCCGGTGTAAGAGGCCGTGGAGGGGCAGGTTTTTCTACGGGACTAAAATGGGAATTAACCGCGAAAGAAGAAAATGATGTAAAATATGTCATATGTAATGCAGACGAAGGAGATCCCGGAGCTTTTATGGATAGAAGCGCCATAGAAGGAGATCCCCATACTGTACTTGAAGGTATGATAATAGGAGGATATGCCATAGGAGCACAGAAAGGCTTCGTATATATAAGAGCAGAATATCCCCTTGCTATAAAAAGACTTGAAAAAGCCATAGCAGATGCCAGGAGAGAAGGTTTGCTCGGGAAGAACATTCTCGGCACGGATTTTTCATATGATGTGGAAATAAGACTCGGAGCAGGAGCCTTTGTATGCGGTGAAGAGACAGCTCTTATACACTCCATAGAAGGTTCAAGGGGAATGCCAACACCAAAACCACCCTATCCTGCATCAAAGGGTTTATTCGGCAGGCCTACCGTTATAAATAATGTGGAAACCTGGGCCAATATACCTGTAATAATCCTTGATGGCGCCGACTGGTTCAGTTCAATAGGAACCGAGAAGAGTAAAGGAACAAAAGTCTTTGCTCTTGCAGGAAAAGTAAAAAATACGGGACTTGTAGAAGTCCCCATGGGAACGACCTTAAGAGAAATAGTATATGATGTAGGCGGAGGAATTCCCAATAATAAAAAGTTTAAAGCCGTACAGATAGGCGGACCTTCAGGCGGATGTCTTCCCGATGAATATCTTGATACGAAAATAGATTACGAATCCTTAATTCAGGCAGGGGCAATGATGGGTTCAGGAGGTATGATCGTC
>JBFMAM010000434.1:0-1561 GCA_040755805.1 Nitrospirota bacterium | reverse complement strand
TTGAATCAATACGGTTTTCTTCTACCCCTGAAGCAAGGAGTATCTTGATTGCGGTATCTCTCGTTATTAAATCTGACGGGCTATGGGCGTCTGTATTAATACATAAGGGGATACCAAACCTCATAGCCTCTTTTGCAACGTATCCATTTGACAAAGAATGCCCCTTCCTTGAGGTTATCTCAAGTGTAACACCTTTCTCCTTTGCAAAGAGAATGTCTTCTGTTGATATAATGCCCGGATGTGCGAGGATATCTGCACCTGCCTCAATCGCTGCCCTGTTAGTGCCAGGAGCAACAGGTTCTATTATAGTCTCTCCATGCACAACCACTATCTTTGCACCTAAACGCCTCGCCTTTTTCACAAGCCCTGAGATAATCTGGGGTGGTGCATGTGTAATCTCAGCGCCAGGGATAGCTTCTATAGCAATAAAACCCCTGAGTTTTTTGAGTGCACTCATGATCCTCGGGACAACAAAATCAATGTTTGATGAGTCAACATGGTCTGTAATTGCAATGGCCTTATAGCCAATCGCTTCAGCCCTTCTGATCAATTCTGAAGGGAGAAGTTCACCATCGCTGAATAAACTATGTGTATGTAAATCAATCATTCATCTGCCTATTCTCAACACCATCATTCTATCAGAATTTCTTTCTAAAATCACCGCTTGATTATCCTCCTTTCCTCCCATGTTATCCCATAAAGCTCATAAACAATCTCGTCTATCTTTGTTCCGAAAATACCCTTTCAAATCCCCCCTTACTCCCTTCTCTTGCCTTGTTACTTTCTCTCCATCCTCTGCCAGTTTAAATTGGAACCGATGTTCGGATTGAAATTATGGTTGTCAGAAAGGATATACTCTCCGAGACTATTCGCCCATGCATTCTGATAACCGCTGGGAAGTTCCACAGGCTTCTGCTCTATCGGGTTGTAATACTCGTCTACGCCCCTGATGTACTGGCTGAAGTTGTCAGCAATCCTGTCATTGACTGCCTGCCGCTGGTAGTATGACTGCATCATCATGTCGCTGATTTCGTTATGCATCTGGCTGATGATTTTGCTTATCTGACCGACACTCTGGATGTGCTTAAAATGAAAAGATATAGTTTACCACCCAGTTCGTATTAGTGACCATTCCCATGAGCGATTGCGTATGAAAAGACATCATTTCTACCACACAGTAGATTTCCTCCTCCATCCATGTCCCACCTTTTTGGTATTCAATCCTGACCTTTGCTGCATCGGCTGCTAAGGTCACGCCAGGGGCTGCTTGTGTTCCTGCTCCAAGTGTCTTGGCAAGTTCAGGCAGAGGCTGTTCGCTTAAGTAAATCTCCTCATATCTCCCCCTTTTTCTTCGGCTCCTCCCTTAATTATAAGTCATTTTGAAACGAATCCATCATTAATTACCACTCTGTTGATGTTCTACTCAGGACGATATAACTTATACCCCAAAATATAAGTTTTAACGTTTATTGGAGAAAGTTAGACGGCATAATTTTAAAAAAGTGAGGATAAAATTCATATATGATATTCAACTCATATATTACAATTGAAAGATAAATTA
>JBFMAM010000433.1:0-1565 GCA_040755805.1 Nitrospirota bacterium | reverse complement strand
AGTGTCTCCGCTCAAAAGCGGTTGGGAAGTAATAACTGCTTCTGCAGTTGGTGTTGAGCAATCCGGGCCATCAAATACATTGAGAGCAGGTGTACTTGGTTCACTGGATTTCCAGATGACTGAAAAGGACGTAGTAGTGACATCTGTGACCATGATCTCACTTACCTGTGGCATCCCTGCCTCTGATCGTACGGACCAAACCATTAACACAAATATAAATGAAAAAAATAACATACTCCCATTTCTATACTTTTCTGTTATGTTTCCCATAAAACTCCTCCTTTGTTTATCAATCGTATTGTCAAATTTAACCACAGAGGACACAGAGAAAATTATTTGTTTTTAACGAGTTAAATCTCTTTTGTTTCCTCCCCTCTGTGCCCTCTGTGGTTTTAAGTGGTTTAAACTGTGGTTTCATATTTTCCCCTCTTTTTTCTGAAACTTTTGACATTACCTTATCAATTCTCCTTTTTTCTTGACAATACTCCGTGCTATAACTAAACTTTATATATGAAGAAAATCTTAAGTATTATTATACCTTTACTTCTTTTACTCACTTTTTATACACCTGCTTCTTCAATCGAGACAGCGCCGAGAATAAGTGATAGGGAGATTGTGGAAAGGCTTACGAAATTGGAGACGAGACTCGATGAGGGACTAAAGGTATTGGACAAACGCATAGATGATACAAATAAACGCATAGATGACCTTCGGGCTGAAATGAACAGCCGTTTTGATACCATGCAGTGGATGCTCGGACTCTTCATCGCTATCTCCCTTGTAATTCTCGGATTTGTACTCCGCATGCAGTGGCAAATGCACAGACGCCTAACCCGTGTTGAAACATCCCTTGAGACCCAAAAAGATGAAATTACCTTCTTAAAAGGACTCATTGAAAAACTCCTGCCCCCAAAAGGGGCACTTTGAAACCAATTCACAAATCCTCTCCTTTTTCTTCTATGGTTTAAACCCTAACACTTCCTTCTTCATGTATATAAAGTACCCCTCACCTGCCTTCATGGAAAAATCTACCCCTACTATCTGGCCGTTTAGATAGCCTGCTGTCTCAAACATTCCAGTATCAGTGTTAAACCTCTGAATACTTGAAACCACTGTCTCATCGCCTATTGCCTTCAGGAGTTGGAACGCAGTCATATCCGTTGGGGCACATGGTGTACCCACAAGGTTGGTGCCGGTTTTTAGATTCCATGTTGAACAGTATTTGGAAGTAAATGTAAAGGTTGCATCCTGTTTTGCATAAATAATCAAACCAACCTGCCCAGAAGTAAGGCTAAGATTTTGTCCATAGAATTGACCAGTCTCCTTATAGCCGACTTCATTAAATATCTGGCTGTTCGGATCAAATATCAGAATCTTTGAAATAACGTTACTACTGCCGAGTACCTCCATGAGGTTAAACATATTTCCATAGTACCCTGTCTCTGCAGGGAAACTAACGAGGTTGAATCCTTTGTTCAGGCTCAGAGTTGTTGTCCCGAGGATAGAGTTGGGGTTGAACGGGTCGCTACCTGCGGCAACCTCATCGTCATCTGAGTACCCATCAC
>JBFMAM010000432.1:0-1565 GCA_040755805.1 Nitrospirota bacterium | reverse complement strand
AACGAAGGTTATCATAACGGAGAACCGGCTTACTTGCTGGAAAGTGAAATATACGGTGATGAAGTACCCTGTCTTATTGTTGATAAGGCCGGGAAGATAATTCTGGATGAAGTCTATAACGGATTTTCTGACCTGGAATATATATAAATACAGAAAGGAAGGATGGAATTGAGTAAGACCTATACTTTATCTATCTGGACATGTGGAGATCCAGAGGCCGAATTAAAAATTGAGAGCCTCTCTGAGGTAGACCTTGAAAAGTACGTCAGAAGAATTAAGCTGGCAAAAGGATTTATTGAGTTTAAAAAGACCCGGGAATTTATCAATGGATATGCAGAAGAGACACATGGCATTAACTGTAATTGTATTGAATATTTCAAATATAGAGAGGAAATCATACCATGAAATTCTGTGAATACATTGGTATTACTGCAAAAGATTTAAATGGTAGAGCTGCATATATCAAAAATATCAGGCAGGACCTGACCCGATTAAAAGCGGAAATGCTTGATATTAAAAGGGATTTTAACATTAAAATATTTGTGCCGGCACGTACCGGAAAGGAGGAGTTAGCCAGTGAATAATCCTGAAGCAAAGACCTGTAAAGGGAGTAAATGCGAGAGGTGCAAGAAAGATTTTATACCGGGAGAAATCAACAAAGTAACCTGTAATGACTGCTATTATGCAGAATTCGACAGGATACATTCTGACTGTGGTTTTATCGGCGGTGAATGTTACTACTATGAAGGGATGGAATGTATAGCCACTGATGAAGGTCAGGAATGTTATGAATGTGATAATTTCCCGGATAGACAGGAGGGTTAACAGATGCCAGAAGAGACCTGCAAGGGCTGTAATTATTGCGACAATCCAGAGAGTTATCATATAGGCATTGGGGGAAGATGTCTCTTTTATGAGCAGGTAAATTGCCTTTCGACATCTGGAGAATTCGACTGTGAGAAATGTTATTTTTACCCAAAAGAAAGGAAGCTGAAAGATGAAAACCTGTAAGAAGTGTAAAGAAAAGTTTGTTCCGGAAGTTGATACTTCCTTATGTTTTGACTGTATTTATGACGAACAGGAGCCGGATGGACCTTCCTCCCAGGGTAACACCTGCGAGAATTGCGGCGGTGAACTGGAATACAGAGAAACCATAACTGAAAAGATAGATGAATACAAGAGTATAACTCAGTATTATTTTAACTGTGTGGACTGTGGAGAAGAGTATATAGAGGAGTTTTAATCAAATACAGGGGCAGGGCCGGGAGCCTTGCCCTTCTGGGAGGTAAATTTGAATGAGTAAAATAGAGTGGACAGACTTAACCAGGAATTTAACTTCCGGGTGTAATCCCATCTCTCCAGGTTGTAAAAATTGCTATGCAGAAAAGTTTCATAGCAGGTTAATGGCAATGGGACACTGGAAGTATAAAGAGGCTGTAGATTTTTACGGATTAGGGCTATATCATTCTTCCTGCTTCGTAGATTTTATAGAAAGCGACATCAAAGAGGAGGTATGAACATTGCAAAACGTCAAGAAAAAAGCAAAAGAGGTAAGGCAAAATATA
>JBFMAM010000431.1:0-1580 GCA_040755805.1 Nitrospirota bacterium | reverse complement strand
CAAAACGCCCGCCGTATATACCAAAATACCCTTTTCTGTCAGGTAATCTTTTTATATTATCCCTCCTATCTCAGAGAAATTATTATAGCCTATATCCGGTAAATATTACACATGTTCTATTACAGGCCTGCGATTCAGACAGTACGGGCTAATTTTAAGAGATTTCACCAGACGGTGTAAAAGCAAGGGTTAAAAGGAAGCCAGACTGATGGACTTACCCATACAGATATAGTGATTTTTTATGGACAGAGGAAAGAAAGACGGCAAATTTTATGTAGCCACCTCTAAAAATAGACATAACTCGCCGTTTACTTTTTTGTATTATAAAGAATTAGGTAAGGTTTCTTAATCTAAGTAATAAGTGGTTTGTTCAAGGTGGTCGAGGATTCTTCAAGCTATGTAGAAATTCTTGTTGTAATTTGCGAAATTTTTTTCGGAGCTTGCTCTTTGCCGGTTCAACTATATCCATAATGATAGTGCTATATTCCGGAACATTGAAGAAGGCAAAATATTGTTTGTAATACACTACGACGTGATTACCATAGGGAAGCAGTTGACCTTTAAGGCTGGTGCGGGTCATGCGGTTGAGTTCGGGTCGGTTTTCATCCAACAGTTGCATCTGCAGAAGGGTATAAGCAAGACCGACAAAAACTACCTGATTGGTCACGAGATTGAAGTTCGGAGAATGGAAACCCGTAAGGTCCCAGAATAACTTGGTTTGACGGTGTCTCTCCTCAATGGTTTCACGAAGATGATAGGTGTCTCTAAGTAATGAACCATCCTGGGTACGAGCAGTGGTTACCAATCCCCATGGCGGTTTGTCTTCTCTATCAGTAAGTACTACAGTCAGTGACACAGGACATGCATCCCAGCTGGTCATGTCATTAAAGACTGCTATCTTTTCTGGCTGTGGTGGCTCAGACCAGCGCCCCTGTGCCTTCAATGTCCGCTGACGCGCCTTTTCCCGTTTTACTATCACTTCTGGTTTAGGTTCAGGGGGAAGCAACGCTGACTCCAATTGTGATGGACAGTAGTCTTGCCAATTTGCTTTACCTATTCGCAATAATCCCCGAGCATCTTCCAGTATTGCCATATTACTCTTTAGTCCTGTAAGGGTATCAACCCCCCACTGCTTTTTCAGATATCCCATCTGTTGCCCATCTAGGAAACCCCGATCTACCACCAACCATTTCATTACCCCACGCCCCATTATCTTAAGAAAATCCTCAACAAGCTTATACAAAATGGGCTTCTCATGTTCTTTACCAGAACCTAACCACATCCCCACAAAGAAGAAGAATTCACCCCCTCTATTGGTATGAATAAGCTCTACCCATTTATAACAACGCTTGTAGGAACAACGCCTTAACTGCTCGGATGTAAGTTCTTCTTTATTAACAGGATGATTATGTTCATCAAAAAGTAAAACTACTGATCCCTCGTAATGTTCATTATCAGGGACAAATACATAAGAGGCATCTCCAATAAATATTCCTTCCGGGTCAAACAACTTTTCTTGCTTTAACAATTGTGGCATCTGGGTGTTATACCATCTCAATAGGTTATCTGCCGGAGTCGCC
>JBFMAM010000430.1:0-1589 GCA_040755805.1 Nitrospirota bacterium | reverse complement strand
GAGTCAAGGATTCGAGGGAAATGCTCAAGAATTACAAAGACTTAAAAGTTTGGCAAAGGTCTTATCAACTATGTTTAGATATTTACCACCACACCAGAAAGCCCTGTCTGTAAAGACGGGGATGAATGGGATGATTTGCTGGCGAAGCCAGTAATAGGAAAAGCCACACCTGTAAAGGTGTGGTGGTTTACAAAATAACGAAAGGATTTCCTAAAGAAGAAAGATATGGCCTGACATCACAGATAAGAAGGGCTGCATTATCAGTTCCATGTAATATAGCAGAAGGATATGGAAGAAAAACAACGCCAGAATATATTCGCTCTTTATACGTAGCTTATGGTTCAAACTGCGAGTTAGAAACTCAAGTACTTCTCTCTGGAGATTTAGGTTATATTAAAGCCGGAGAATTCAAGAAACTCCAGGCAAATATAGGAGAAGTTGAAAGAATGCTTAAGGCACTAATAAAATCCTTAGAAAATAAGCACTTGAATCCTTGAATCCTGGAATCCTTGAACCCTTTTTAGCAACTAAATTGGAGAAGAACCATATTAGTTAAATATGGCACAAGATATCATAGAGAATCTTATAACTGAGTTAACAAAACTCCCTGGCATAGGTAGAAAGACTGCACAGAGGCTTGCATTCTTTATAATCACGATGTCTGAGGAAGACGCAAAAGGTATTTCGAGGGCGATAAATGAGGTCAAAGAGAGGGCACGGTTCTGCCGAGAGTGCTTCAATATTACAGAGACCGAAGTATGCAGGATATGCAGTAACGTCTCAAGGGACAGAAGTAAACTCTGCGTTGTAGAAGAACCGAGCAACATACTTGTTATTGAGAGGGCAAGAAACTTTAATGGGCTCTACCACGTCCTTCACGGCGCCCTCTCTCCAATAGATGGCATGACTCCTGAAAAACTCAAGATAAACGAACTTACCGAAAGGGTTAAGAAATATGTGATAAAAGAGGTTATCCTCGCAACAAATCCCAACACCAAAGGCGAGATGACTGCCCAGTATATCAGAGAGCTATTGAAATCTTTTGATGTTAAAGTAACACGGATTGCTTATGGCCTACCAATGGGTGGAGACATCGAGTTCGCAGATGAGGTAACACTCAGTAAAGCCCTCGAGGGAAGAAGAGAGATATAGAAAGAGGCATCCTTCTTTATTTTATCCAGCACCTTCTAGAATACCCCACAGCTCTGCTGCGGGGATGAATGGTCAGATAAAATCTTCCAGCGGGGTTTAATACCCCGTTGGAAGGTGCTGGATTTATTTCACGATCTCCCAATGGATCTCGAAGGTATTGTCATAAAGAGTATACAAATATCCGAGCATCCTTCCCACCCCTGGCATTACTCCTTCCTCAATGCGCCAAAAGGCCAGATAAATAGCTGGTACCATACGGGACTCCCCGGTCACTGGGTCATCTTCGATGTTTTGCCAGACCTCCCTTTTCTCCATTACTCGCCATAAAGTCCCATACCTTTTGCTACGGACGATCTGCCCTACCCTCGGTAGCCCCTTTTGCCGCATGATTTCTTCATAGTTTTCCCTCATTTTTACCTCCCGGAAGACATAAGCGT
>JBFMAM010000429.1:0-1594 GCA_040755805.1 Nitrospirota bacterium | reverse complement strand
ATGTTAAAGACAGTCTCGAAGCTATTCTCACTTAGCATCTTCAATCACCCTTGTTGTCTAAACCGAGGTCAACCGCTACAGTCTTTATTGTCAAATCATCTATAGTATCTTTCTTAAACAGATAACCTTCAAGGAGTGCATTATCGCAAATCGTGTTTATAAGCCTGGGCAGCCCATTCGAATACTGATATATAAGCCTTACAGCCTCCTCTGTAAATATATCCTTATTACAACCCGCAATCCTGAGCCTATGCTTTATGTAATCCTTTGCGTCTTCTTCAGAGAACGCCTTAAGCCTGATCATAAAAGCCACCCTCTGCTTGAGTGGTTCATCCAGCGAAAGAACATCCTCAAATTCGGGCAGACCGAAGAAAATAAAATTGACCATCTTTCCTTCAGGCACCTCCATATTCAAAAGACCTCTGAATTCCTCCATGATCTCCTTTGAATTCAACATCTGGACCTCATCAATCATCACAACAGCCTTTTTACCTTCCTCATTTATCTCATAAAGTCTCTTATAAATCTGAGCGAGGAGTTCCACTTTATCCTTATTTAAATCTTTAACGCCAAGCTGTATCGCGAATTTTCTAAAGAGCCACTCTGAACTAACAGAGGAGTGGATTACCACAAGGAGGGCTGCCTCATATTTGTCTTCATCCAGTTCCTCAAGAAGCCTTCTCGCAAGTGTTGTCTTACCCGTCCCTATGTCACCAATTACAACAGCAAGACCTTTTCTTGTATCTATTGCATATCCCAGCCTTGTGAGGGCATTTGAATGCTGAGGGCTATTATAATAAAATCTATTGTCAACTACGTTGGAGAACGGATGCTCTTTCAGGCTGTAATATCCTAAATAATCCATATCTTATATATAAGATACCCTGTCCTTTCTAACCTTCGGTTTCTCTTCAACCCCATCTGCTATCATTGCCTTAACCTGATTTACTTTATCAGAAACTGCTCGAAATTTTGAATTCCATTCATACACCTCGGTATATAAATCCAACGCCTCCTTAAGATTGCCGTTCTTTTCGTATGCCTCGGAGAGAGCATATTTCATTGCCCAGTAAGACTCATCCCGCTCTTCCATGTTTTTAATAGCCTCGCTCAGGACATCTACAGCAAGTGCATAAAGGCCCTTTTCCATGTAACATGTACCGAGCATGCTGGAAGACTGGACAAACTTCTTCGGATCCTTAAGCGATATCTGAAATTCTCTTATAGCATCATCTATAAGCCCCGTCTCTTTATACGCTATCCCGAGGTCGTAATGTGTTTCATAATCTTCCTTTTTAAACTCTTTCTCAACTTTCTCTTTAAATCTATTGAACATGAGGACGTCACTGTCCAGTGCAGGCTTTGGAGCTTCCTGTATCCCAACTATAACCTCTTCTGAAGGCTCCATGACTATCCTCTCTAACAATCTCGGATCCTCAGGGTTTATCTCGTATGCCTCTTTAAGGACCTGTTCTCTCTGTTCAATGTTGCCTGCTCTATTATAAAGCTCTGCGAGTATAAGACATTCAGTTACTGCCATTTCTTTGTCCCCTGTCTCTATATAGATAGATTTAAGCTTTGTATGAATATCAAT
>JBFMAM010000428.1:0-1599 GCA_040755805.1 Nitrospirota bacterium | reverse complement strand
AAAAATCCGTGGTCAGATGTTATATATACATTTGTGCCGTAATTATTGACAATCTTCTTTACGGCGGCAAATATTTCATTTACAGCATCCTGGACAGCCGTAAATGTTTTATTTTCACTCTTGGGATCATCACCTGTAACATCAATGGTGTCATGGTAAAGATATATTATCCTGTATGATTTTATAAGTTCCCTTCCGTCATCTTTCGATAGCTCGGTCAATTCGTTTAACTTAACGGCAATGGATTCGCTGAAATAGTTTTTCAATATGGCGTCTCTTGCTTCAGTGCCGGAACTGTCTTTACCGTCTATGAGGACTCTTCCCTTTTCATCCAGTTCTATTTCCTTATAAGGAAGAAGTGA
Organism: Nitrospirota bacterium; assembly: GCA_040755805.1. Classification (GTDB taxonomy): domain Bacteria; phylum Nitrospirota; class Thermodesulfovibrionia; order Thermodesulfovibrionales; family SM23-35; genus JBFMAM01. The sequence goes on along the minus strand of JBFMAM010000428.1, from coordinate 1,237 downwards.
TGCCATTCCGAGTTTCGTATAGGAAGGTATGACTGACTGCATGGCAGTAATCTGAGTCGCCCCTCTCGTTTCCTGATTAAGTAATCCCATAAGTTCTTTCCCTGCTTCATATCTAAGTCCGTCTGAGATTATGACGAAGATTTTCTCTTTACTGTGCTTATCGACTACTGACGATATTACATCTCTGTAAAAATCTTTCTGCTGTTCTATACCGGCAACAGGCCACCGGCTGAGATTTTTTATTGCCCTGAGCCATACGGTGGAAAGGTTTGCCAGAAACCAGTTCTTATAGAGGTTCTCTATTACAGGCTGAAGTTTTTTTAATATATCATTCTGAACTCTATCATATGAATAATAGAATTTCCTGTATTCAGTATCAAAGAGGGAATAATCGGAGATATAAAGATTGAACAGTTCTTCAGGAGAACCTTCGGAAAAGCCGGAAAGAAACCTTTTCTTAAAGGAAAACATGCTTATAGCACTTTCAAGGGCATTATATACGTCTTTATACACATCATACCAGTGTCTGGCCTTGCGGATAAGTATATAATCAAGATACCTGTCATATTCGTCCATATCGGCCATAAGAGCATTTGTAATATATATGATAATGCCTTTATCGAATATTTCAAACCCGTCTGCTTCCACATATTCGTCCGGATGCCAGTCTTTTATGTAACTTTTCAGATTAAGTTCTTCAGATATGGCCTGAGAGATTTTTTCATATTTTTCTTTATCTGTGCTGTGGTTTTGCCAGTGGTCTATAAATATCTGGCTCTTATCTTTTTTATCTGAAACATATGCTTCCCAGGTAGATGGAAGATCCATTTTACCTGAGGCCTTCATATTGGTAAGCATTATGGTAAGAAGAAGTCCTTTCAGAGAAGGTGATGGAGAGGAATATTTGAATTCCCTCAGGGCAAACTCCCAGAATACTTCTTTCCCCGGATATTTGCATATCTCATTCCAGAATTTATTTTCTTCTTCATTTAATCCAAGAATAAAGAGTGATTTCAGGGCGGAACTGAAGGAGTTATGTTTTATCCTGGAGGCAACGGAAATCATTCCCAGTTCAAAGTCCCTTTCAGTCCAGTTGGGAGAAGACATTTCCTTCAGGCTTTCCATACGTTCCCTGCTGTCGAAGAATTTCAGGTGTTTTTTTATAAAGGGCTTTAAGGCAAAACCTTCTATATGGAATTCATTCATAATAAGAGATGCCTTATCGGCAGAAAATTCA
>JBFMAM010000427.1:0-1604 GCA_040755805.1 Nitrospirota bacterium | reverse complement strand
AGGAATAAAAAAAGTATATAGGTTAGAACTAACTTTTCACTTTTAACTTTCAACTTTTAACTTTTAGGAGAAGAAGATGAACGATACATTCCTTAGAGCATGTCGTGGTCAAGAGGTTGAGTATACACCGGTCTGGCTTATGCGACAGGCGGGGAGATATCTTCCTAAGTATCAGGCAGTGCGAGCCAATGTTGACTTTCTCACTCTCTGTAAAACCCCTGAGCTTGCTGCAGAGGTTACACTTCAGCCTGTTGATATCCTTGGAGTTGATGCAGCCATACTATTTTCTGACATTCTCATCCCTGTTGAGACAATGGGCATGCGTCTTGATTTTTCTGATAAAGAGGGGCCTATCCTCAGTGAATCAATAAGAAACAGGTCTGCTGTTGACAGGCTGATTATTCCAGATGCAGAGGAAGATATGCCTTTTATCATCGAGACGATAAAGATTCTGAGAAAAAAACTTGAAAATAAAGTGCCACTGATAGGGTTTTCAGGCGCTCCATTTACACTTGCTACGTACATGATTGAAGGTGGAACCTCAAAGAATTTTTTGTATACAAAAAAGATGATGTTTCAGAATTCCCACCTGTTTGGTTTCCTTATGGAGAAGATTACCTTAACCGTTATCTCATATCTCTCTGCCCAGATAAGGGCAGGTGTTCAGGCAGTTCAACTTTTTGATACATGGGCAGGTATGCTTACACCTGTCGACTATAAAGAATTTGCACTCCCTTATGTGAAGAAGGTAATTTCTGAGTTAAAGAAAGAAATAGTTCCGATAATCTATTTTGCAAATGATTGTGCAGGTATTCTTAAAGAGATTAAGAAATCAGGTGCCGATGTTATCGGAATTGACTGGAGGATTGACATAGCCGATGCAATAAAGGAACTCGGTAGAAAGGTGGTTGTTCAGGGAAACCTGGACCCATGTGCACTTTTTCTTCCGAGGGAAAAGATTGAAGAAAGGGTTAAAGACATATTATGGAAGGGGGAGGCTGCAAAAGGTCATATCTTCAACCTCGGACATGGTATTCTGCCCGAGACACCTGTCGAGAATGCAATTGCTCTGGTTGAGGCAGTTCATAAATACGGGAAAAGGAACACAGATTAGCGCAGATAATAACACAGATGACCACAGATAAAAAACGCAGATGATCGCAGATATTTAGCACAGATAGTCGCTGATAAATGCGTAGATATAAACATCTGTGAGCATCTGTAAAAATCTGTGATAGTCTGTGTTAGAGATATATGAGACACGCAAGGATTGATATTGACAAATAAGAATAACAAAGAGGCCATAGGGGTTATCCTTCTTAATCTTGGGGGTCCTGATTCCCTTCAGGCTGTGAGGCCATTTCTTTATAACCTCTTTTCAGACAGACAGATTATTCAGCTTGGCCCCCTATTCTTGCAAAAACCACTTGCATGGTTAATAGCGACAATAAGGTATAAAAAGACAGAGAAGTTTTATAGCCTTATAGGTGGTAAATCTCCAATACTTGATATTACTATGGCTCAGGCAAAGGCATTGGAGGAATTATTAATCTCATCACCGTTGTTGCAATCCCCCCACCTCCCCCTTAGTAAAAATCCCCCCT
>JBFMAM010000426.1:0-1606 GCA_040755805.1 Nitrospirota bacterium | reverse complement strand
ATTTATTACACAGCTTATACACCTTGCTTCAGGCGTGAGGCTGGCTCATATGGAAAGGATGTAAGAGGCCTTATCAGACAGCATCAGTTCAATAAGGTAGAGCTTGTTAAGTTTGTAAAGCCTAAATATTCTTATGAGGAGCTCGAATCCTTAACAAGAGATGCTGAGGATATCCTTCAGAAACTGGAGCTTCCATATAGAGTGGTAGCACTATGCACAGGAGATTTGGGATTTGCTGCCTCAAAGACATATGACATTGAGGTCTGGCTCCCTACCCAGCAGAGATACAGGGAGATCTCTTCATGTTCAAATTTTACGGATTTCCAGGCAAGAAGGGCGAATATAAGGTTCAGGCGTGAAGGTAAAAAAGGAACAGAGTTTGTGCATACCCTCAATGGCTCAGGCCTTGCAATAGGAAGAACTGTTGTCGCAATCCTTGAGAACTATCAACAGAAGGATGGAAGTGTAGTAATACCAGAAGCCCTGAGACCTTATATGGGAATAGAGGTGATAAAATAGGTAACCCTTTTCTAACCTGGTGACTTTTCTCCCCTTTTATATCTGATATACTCTACAAGGCCTACGAGGCTGCCTGTTGTGATGGTGAGAAACCAGGATAGAGAAATTGCAGTTGCAACCTCGGGCTTGATTCCAATAATGCCAAAAAAGAAGACAAAAGCGCCTTCTCTTACACCGAGGCCAGATATAGATATAGGCAGGGTCGTAAACAGGATGATTAGTGGTAAAAAGATCAGGCATGCAAGGAATGGGATATGCTGCCCAATGCCGAGTGCAAGGACATATATAGCGAAGATACCAGAGAGCTGAACTAACGCAGAAATGAGCAATGCCTTCCAAATAACTCCTTTCTGATTTCGATACGCATGGAAATAATCATAAAACTCCGAGAGTATTTTTATCCTTTTACCAAGGCGTAAACCAAAGATTAAAAGACTTGCGATAATGAAAGATAAAACGACAAGAGGCACCAGCCATTCTATACGCGAACCCTGAAGATATTTATAACCAAAGGGAAAAGCAATGGTGGATATTGCCATCAACATCACAAAACCAAGGTATCTATCCATAAAAATAGAGGCCAGGGTAAGAGCACCACTACCTGTTGCCCGATACAGATAGAATGCCTTAACAGCATCTCCTCCAATAAGCCCTGGAAGAAAGGTATTAAAGAAAGAGCCTATCATATACAGAGAAAAGAGCTTTCCAAACCCGAGCACCCTTGGAAGAAGGAGCTTCCATCTTAATGTTGATATTGACTGAGCAAATATATAAAGGAATATAGCAGAGATAAAGGCAGTAAGGCTCATGCCCCTCAGTGCCGAGAAGACCTGCTTAAGTCCTGTTCTTGATAAGACAATATAAAGAAGTGTGGAGCTTACAGCGAGCTTGAGGATGAGAAGAAATATCTTATCTCTTTTAAGGGCCAAGAACCTTCTTAATCACATAGATGGGTTTTCTCTGGCTTTCGTGATAGACCCTCACGAGCATCTCTCCGAGAAGGCCCATTCCGATAAGCTGAATTCCAACGATAATCATAAGGGCACCGAGCAAAAGGAGTGGTCTTCCCCCGATACTACGGCCAAAA
>JBFMAM010000425.1:0-1608 GCA_040755805.1 Nitrospirota bacterium | reverse complement strand
GATAACTCAAAGCACCATGTTGCATAGCATCTACCGCTCCTTCTATTGAACCGTATCCCGTCATCATAACAACAGGCACCTCCGGATTAATTGACTTTATTCTTATCATAAATTCTATGCCGTTAAGTCCGGGCATCTTAAAATCAGTAAGAATAAGGTCAACATAATTATCTTTTAAAAACTCTATAGCCTGCAAGGGCGAAGCCATAACCTTTACGTTATATCCAGCTTCGTTAAGGAAATCTTCGATACATTCCCTTACATCACGATCATCGTCTATAATCATTATCAATTCTTTTTGTTCACTCATAATAATCTAATCTCCCGATAAAATTAGTTTACCCTGAGAATAGATTATTGTCAATTACAAAATTGTAATTAATTTGTTACACTTTTGTAATTAATAATTCCAGATCCATTTGGCATTTCCCTTATCGAGTTTTTTAACACTCTGGCTATCATCTATCTCTGCCAGAGCCTCGTCATAATGAATACGGAAATGACCTCCGCTGGTAACAGTTTTTCCCACAACAGAACCGCATATATCGACATCATCATTACCTCCACCTCCAAGGCTAATATCTGCATTGGGGGCATAGAGGGCAGTTCTGAGCTCCCCATTGCCATGGAGAGCCACGGAGTCACAGTTTGCCGTTCCGTAAATAAACAATTTAGTAGGAGTGCTTGTATTATTCAACTTGCCATTTCCGGAAATGGCAATATCTCCATTAACATAGATTATAACAGGGTCTATATTTCCATCGCCGTCAATATCCGAAAGATATGAAGGATTAATATCAATCGTATCATTGCCATTGAGTGTTATACCGTCAAAGACATATGTGCCTGAAACAAGTGTTCTGTTGCCGTTCAATGCCCCTGAACCTCTATAATCACCTGGAAGAAGAGTGTTGGCAGGTGTCTGAACAGTGGCTGACGTAGCTGTTGCGACAGGAGCTAATGTGGCTGTCGGAACAGGAGGATCGTCAGGCTTCTTTGCCTCAACCTTCAACAAAGGAATATAAATAAGAATAAAGGATATAATAAATATGATATAAAATCTTAACAAATAACTCATGATGAACCCTCCTTAAAAGCTTCTGACAGGTAATCCTGCAGGTATTGTAGGAATAGTAAGAATACCTACAGGAGGCACTGTATTAATATTACCGGTGGCGCTTCCGGAAAAATTTCCGGGAGACGTAACATATACATTACCATCAACCTCTCTGCCGCCGGTATTTACACTGTGATCGGAACCGACATGGCCATTATGCCCTTTATTCGTATCAACATTATAAGGACCGTTATTCGAATTATAACTATCGGTAAACATGGCGCTTCCGTTAGCCGTGACTCCGTCGGAACCATATGTGGCAAACCTGTATGGATTAAATCCCTGAGATTTAAAAGGTATTATAACAATAACCCTTGCACTTTTAAAAGGGGGATTGCCTGCATTTCCCGTGGAAATAATTCCAATTGATCCCACAGGAACAGGTAATTCTTCAATATATTCTATTTGGGTACCTTCTATATTATTCATAATATCAACTTTATAATATCCCTTTTCTCCGGGATTCGTAACACCTGCATAATCTGAAAGAC
>JBFMAM010000424.1:0-1617 GCA_040755805.1 Nitrospirota bacterium | reverse complement strand
GAAGTTCAGGCACAATGATATGGCAGACCTCGAACGGATACTCAAGGAATATGAAGCCAAAGACAAGCTGATCGTTGTTGACGGCGTATTCAGTATGGAGGGGGATATAGCAAATCTGCCAGAGGTTGTTGCACTTGCAAAAAAATATGGTGCAAGGGTGATGGTTGACGACGCTCATGGCATAGGTGTACTCGGGAAAACAGGTCGCGGTACAGCAGAACACTTCGGACTTGAGGACGAGGTTGACCTTATAATGGGCACTTACAGTAAATCTCTTGCATCTATTGGAGGCTTTATTGCAGGCTCGGCAGATGTAATCCATTACATAAAACACTTTGCAAGGTCATTAATCTTCAGTGCAAGTCCACCACCTGCATCTGTTGCTTCTGTTAGCGCTGCTCTGGACATCATAGAAAACGAACCTGAAAGAAGGGAGCTGCTATGGAAGAATACGAAGAAGATGTTCAATGGCCTTAAGAAACTCGGTTTCGAGATAGGACCGAGCCAGACACCTATAATACCAATTGTGGTCGGGGAAGATCAGAATGCCTTTACCATGACGATGATGCTTCAGGAAGAAGGTGTATTCGCAAATGTGGCTGTAAGCCCTGCAGTGCCTAATGGCAGAGCTCTTATAAGGACAAGCTATATGGCTACCCATACGGATGAACATCTCGATAAAGTACTTAATGCCTTCGAGAAGGTCGGCAAACAATTGGGGATAATTTAAATGCGGCTCTTAACAAAATTATCAATGCAAAATTAATCGTATTATAGGGTAAAGAGGTTTAAGGTTAAGAAGCCCGTATCGTACAACGGCCAATGTCATTCGTCTTTCCATAATTATTGAGTTCGAGGCCGAAAGACGTAACCGAATAACGATACCGGCATCGTAACCTTAACCGTATTACGAAAAAACAGTAAAATTGATAATTGATAATTTTAACTTGAGATTCTGCTGTTTGGTTATTGTGCCTGGTTATTTTGATTGATGAATGACTGCTAAAGACATAGAGATCATTGAGGTTAAGTCTAAAAAAGACCTCGATGACTTCATAAAACTACCTTTCTCCCTATATTCAAAAGACCCTCTCTTTGTTCCACCTCTGATTAAGGATATGCGTGAAAAATTCTCCCCTGAAAATCCGTTCTTTCTGCATGCAACTGCAAGATACTTCCTTGCAAAGAAAGAGGGAAAACCCTATGGCAGGATAATAGCTATTATCAATCAGAGACATAATGAGTTTCATAAGGAAAAAGCTGGCTTCTTCGGATTCTTCGAATCTACAAACGACTATGCAGTTGCGTCGGCCCTTCTCGATAAGGTTTCGGAAATCCTCAAAAAAGAAGGTATGAATATAATACGCGGGCCAATGAACTTTTCGACCAATGAGGAATGTGGCTTCCTGATAGAAGGATTTAACGAACCCCCTGTATTCATGACGCCCTATAATCCCCCATACTACAGTAATTTAATGGAAAGTTTTGGGATGAGAAAAGCAAAAGACCTCTACGCATATATATATGATATACCGGAGGAACTACCTGAAAAAATACTCAGGGTCGCTGAGATGGCAGAAAAAAGAGGGATCAGGGTCCGGCCCATAAACAAAAAAA
>JBFMAM010000423.1:0-1627 GCA_040755805.1 Nitrospirota bacterium | reverse complement strand
TTTATGTTTCTCTACTTCAGCATCTATCTGATTTAAAGAAACACTCTTCCATTCATCAACTTCAACGGTAAGAGCCTTGAGTTTCACACAGTCATTAACAGCTTCAACTTCTTTAACCTGCCTGGTGTAATAGGAAATTATACTTTCTGCAAAAGAACTGTTTATATAAGATTTATTTCTCTCAAGAATCTCCTTTATATCATCAATTACAAGGCGGATTTTATCAATCACCGCTTTCCTGTAATCTTCCAGTATCTTACTGTGTTCTTTCTTTATGCCCTCTGCAAGAAGAGGCAGGTTCTTAATTTCCTTATAGGGTTCTTTCATATTGAATATTCTGTTCATTTCCTCAAGATTCTTCTTTGCCTCTTCATTAAGATAGGACTTATCATTTACAAATCGTTTATACTCCTCAAGGTTCTTATCAAAAATGGAAACCTGGGTCTTGAAAAATGACCTTACAGGTTCTATATCTTCGGAAAGATCCAATAAATTATCTTTATTCGTTATAACAGTCTGGAAGAACTGGCTGTCTTCATTTATAGATAAGATTTTATCGAGAAGTTTCAGCCCGTCTTCAACAAGGTCTTTCCCCGGATATGATTTTCCGTAATATAAAACTTTATAGCCTTCTAATTCCTTCCGAAAACCTGATATAACCTCTTTTGTCTTATTGAATAAACCTTCGGTATCATCAGGCAGACTGGCAGAACCAAAGGCATCCATCATTATTTTTTTAATTCTGGTAATGGTATCTATGGATATTACAGGTTTCGGTTCTATGAGAACCTTTTCTCCATAATCCTTCTTAATGAGATAATCCAATATGTCTTTCTTGTTCCTCACATATTCCTGATTATACTTAATCCTCAACAGGCCCTTTGCGAATAAAGAAGCTATAATGCCTGCCATATCAAGTTCAGACCATCCGTAAGGCTTTTTGCCGTATTTATCTTTTACCATTTTAACGGTAGTTTTCAGTAACCTGCTATAATGGCTTTCAATAAAGGACTTTACATCATCTTCGGCAAGTTTATTCCCCTTCCACTCTTCCTGATTGAAAAGCTCCATATCATTTGCATTAAGTATGGTTTGAATATCTTCAGCATAGGTAATGTGATTTGTTATATAAACGACTTTAGAATATACATTTTCCACCATATTATGAATGGCATTACCTATAATATCCTTTCCATTTCCGCCTTTAATATTTACAAGACTTCCATGTAAATATACGGTGCTGTGTCTGATTGCATCTTCTATGAGTGTTCTTACCCTTCCTTTTATCCTCTGTATTTCCGAATTTTTCCCATCAATTATCTTCTGTATGGAATCACTGTGCTGTATAGAACCTTTCCGTTTTATCAACTGCTCTATCTGTCGCATTTTCTTTATTTCTTCAAGGAATGTGCTGTCATCAGGCAGTTTTATAAGCACTCCTTCAGTAGAACCCATTATCATGTAAAAATTAGAAGAATAATTATCATCCCAGGGGGTCACAATCTTAACGGTAATTTCATTTCCCTGACTGCCCTTTAAATACCCGTCCACCTGAGAGTTAAAGGGATAGTGATTATAATTGCTGTATTTGTATTTTTTATCTTTATATATATCATCAAATATAATA
>JBFMAM010000422.1:0-1628 GCA_040755805.1 Nitrospirota bacterium | reverse complement strand
ATACAATTAACCACAGAGGGCACAGAGGAAGACATAAATAAGCTTTAAAAAATAAAAAAGAGTATGGTAAAAAGGTTTTAAAAATTGTCTCTGTGGTCTCTGTGGTTTTTAAAATGTATTTTTAGAAGTTATGCACATACATAGCCATTGGCCATGGAATAAAATAATAGTAAGGAGGAAGAGATGAAAAAGGCAATTATTTTTATTGGTGTTTTATTTCTGCTTATCACACCCTCAGTTGCGGGAGCAATAGGATTTGAGGCAGCTATTGGTGCATGGAATCAGGACCCTGAGGGTTATGTGAGTTATAAACCGATTACTGCTGTAGACCAGCTTGATATTGACAGAGACCTGAAATATGACAAAGAGACAAAGGTTTTTGGAAGGCTGAAGGTTGATATGCCTCTGGTACTGCCGAATATCTACATAATGGCAACACCGATGAAGTTTGAGTCTGATAAAGGGCAGAAAGATGTGACCTTTAGTTTTGGTGGCCAAACCTTTACAGCATCGGTTCCATTTACATCAAAGGTTCAGCTTGACCACTATGATATTGCATTTTATTACGGTGTTCCATTTCTTAAGACCGCAACACTCGGAAAGCTCAATGCAGAGATTGGTATTAATGCAAGAATTATAGACTTTAAGGCAGAGGTGAATCAGCCAACTACTGGGCTTTCTGCATCAAAGTCTACTACAATACCTGTGCCAATGGTATATGTTGGTGTACAGTTAAAACCGATATCATTAATTGCCATCGAGGCAGAGGCAAGAGGCATTGCATACAGCTCAAACCATTACTATGACTTTATAGGAAGGCTGAAGATAAAACCTGCAGGGCCAATTTTTATTGCAGGTGGATATAGATATGAGGATATAAAGATTGATTACAATGATATACTCTCTGAAGTAAAGATTAAAGGTCCATTTGTCGAGGCAGGGATAGAGTTTTAGAGATCAGGAGGATCCAATGGTTATAGGTAAACCCTTTCTTACAACCGAGCAGATACAGGCAAAAGTCAAAGAACTTGCTGACAGGATATCTGAAGACTATACAGACAAGGACATTCTTGTAATAGGCATTCTTAAGGGTGCATTTATGTTTTTCTCTGATCTCGTGCGGGCTATAAAGGTCCCTCTTACACTCGATTTCATCATAGCCTCAAGTTATATGAAGACCGAGACCACAGGAAAGGTTAAGGTTCATTGTGACATAAGGGAAGACATTTCGGACAAAGATGTGCTACTTGTAGATGATATTATTGATTCCGGGATCACCCTCAATCATATACGGGAAAGGATTCTTGCAAGGTCTCCCAGAAGCCTTAAGATATGTGTATTCCTTGATAAAAAGGAGAGAAGGATAGTAGATGTCCCGATAGATTATATAGGCTTTGAGATACCAAATGAGTATGTTGTTGGTTATGGTCTTGACTATGAGAACAAATTCAGGAACCTGCCGTATATATCAATTTTCAAGAAGAAAAGGTAGGGTTTAAACACCAATAACCAAACATCAAATAAGCTCTAATAATCAATCACCAAACTACTTACATTGTCATTGCGAGCCCCAGGGGCGTGGCAATCTCCATTCTATTGAGATTGCTTCGTCGTCCGCCCGCCTCAGG
>JBFMAM010000421.1:0-1629 GCA_040755805.1 Nitrospirota bacterium | reverse complement strand
GGGTCAGGAGACTCGAATCTACCCACTTAGCCGAATGACGATACTGGCATCGTAACCTTAAACGTCTGTTGAAATGTCTATGGAGAGACAATAATATAGTAAACGACAAAAGAAAATTGTCATTTCGACCAAAGGGAGAAATCTAAGATTCCTCGCGGAGTCTACCCTGAGCGAACAGACAGATTTCTCGCTGCGCTCGAAATGACAAAGAGCGAAGGGCTTGGAATGACACCCTTTACATGCCAACTTATTTAAGGCGTTCACTATAGTTCAATGGGTGATAAGGCTTCGTGTCTTTTCACCCTCGATTCTGACAAGCTCTGCTACATATTTTTGGGTCTCCTCAATCCTTTCTGCGCTTGCCTGGACCTCCTTCAATATCTGACTCTGCCTCTCAAGCATCTGACCTTGCCTTTCACCACTCCGCTGAATCTCTATAGTTCCCTTCTGAACCTCCTCAAGGATCTTAGCCTGCCTTTCACCACTCCGCTGAACCTCCTCAAGGATCTTATCCCGACTTTCACCACCCTCTCGGATTTCCCTCAGCATCTCCCTATTTGCCTTGCCATTAACAAATACTGCATAAAATGCAAGCACAAGGCCAAGGACTGAGGCAAACACCCCTGAGATTCCTAAAATAGTTAAAATAATTTCCATTTTTAAATTTTACAGAAACAAGGAGATAAAAATCAATTAAAAAAGCACGCACGGGAGCTGGTACAGAGAAAAGTCAAATAATCTTCACCGTAACAATGAGCAGAAAAGAACTTGCGATATTCAGAATTAGATGATAAACTTTAGCCATGCCGGCCATAGAGGAATTAGAGCATAGGGTAGCGAGGCTTGAATCCCTGTTTGAAAATGTCCTCAAGGAGAGGATAAATCTCATCGCGATGAGACTCGACCAGATTTATGAAAAGACAGAGAGGGATAAGACTGAGATACTTGCAAAGACAGAGAAGGATAAATCGGAGATACTTGCAAAGACAGAGAAGGATAAATCGGAGCTTTCAGAGAAGATTTATAATCTTTACGCAAAGACAGAGAAGGACAAGACAGAGATACTTGACAGGATTGGAATAGTTAAAGCAGACCTAATAAAATGGATGATTGGATTACTTGTCGGGTTTTCTGCACTTATTATATCTGCTGTGGGGATAATTTTATCTTTTGCCTTAAAATAGCAATGGGTTGTTAAAAGAGATGTTAGGAGGATGGATAGTTTTGATAACTTATGTTCTTCTGCTCTCGATCATTATGGGAGTTATGGGTGGTATCTCCGCATTTTTAAGAATGTTCTTCCCGGGTGTCACCTGGCTGATTAGTCTCTGGCTAATGACCCAAGGAACTCTCGAAGACTAAGAGTCAAGGGATTTGTGGTCTTTGGGTTACGGTTAAGAAGCCTGTATCGGCTATCGGTTACGTCGTTCGGCTTTTTACGTTGCCGTTAGACGTAACCTAATTACGATACCGGCATTTCAACCTTAACCGTCTCACGAGAACCGGTGAAATTTAACTTGATAAATTTTTGGAGTTTCCTGAGTTTTTCATGAAGGAATTACATAACCCCTTGCAATAATTACAAAAATCAAAAAACACAAGTGGAAAAGAACATTTATTTGAGACAAG
>JBFMAM010000420.1:0-1636 GCA_040755805.1 Nitrospirota bacterium | reverse complement strand
GATGTAAGGGTATTTAGGGAGTCATATCCCTTAGCAGAGGGGGATTTCGCAAGGGGGACGGGGTCCCCCTTGCGTGCTGTTGATATAGCAGTTACAAGGGCATTATTTAACATTAAAGACTTCATAAAGAAGGCATCCCACATTGTTAGGCAAGGCGGAATCCTTATCCTCAATAAAGGACCAAAAGTAAAAGAAGAGATAAAGGTACTCAGGGATATAAGATACGAGATTTTAACCCTCAGCCTGCCTCTATCTGATATAAAAAGGTACATTGTAGTAGTGAATCTAAAGGATCATCAGGCGAATAATAGATGATGCAAACGGATAGCCAGCTTCCATCTCGACTAAAAGTTGGAGCTTTCAGCCAGCATCTATGTAAATTTCAAAAATATGGTAGTTTTTGATAGAATATATCAATTAAAAAGACATCTCGAGCCGAAGGAAGGCTCACAAAGTTAGAAAATATAATGAGTGGTAATGTCAAAAGTTTTATGAAAAAGAGGGAAAAATATAAAACCACAGTTTAAACCACAGAGGACTCAGAGGAAAAATTTAGTTTGTAAAAACTCTGTGAACTCAATGGTTCTTTTGAAAGGTCACTGGATTCCTGCTCTACGAGTCGTAGACTTCCGCAGGAATGATGTCATTCCCTTGAAACTTGTCCTCGACCTGATCGGGGAACGGGAATCCAGAAAAATGGTGACTAATAAATCAGAATAATCTATGTTAAAAGATGGCATACAATGGTTAATAATTTGGAGGGCACAGAGGGAGGCAATAAAAGATTGCTTAAGTTATTGATATTAAAGAAGTTCTCTGTGTCCTCTGTGGTTAAATTTGACAATACGTGATGAGTTGCATAGGAGGTGGATATGGAAGAAAGGCAAATCCAAGAAGACGAGATTAACCTTATCGACTACCTTATTGTCCTTGCAAAGCGTAAGAGGCTAATTATCGGCATTACTTTGGGAGCGGCTATAATCACTGCCATTATAAGCCTTACCATGACGCCGATATACAGGGCTGAAACAAAGATCTTACCCCCTCAACAGAGTAGCTCGAGCATGGCTACCCAGTTTTTGAGCCAATTTGGAGGCGCTGCGGGTCTGGCAGGAGGTGTCCTCGGCATAAAGACGCCCAATGAGCTATATATCGGTTTATTAAAAAGCAGACCTATTCTTGACCCAATTATAGATAGATTCAAATTGATGGAGCTTTATAAAATTAAATCCCGTGAAGATGCAAGGAGGAATCTTCTCGGTTCACTAAAAGCTCAGGATGATAAAAAAAGCGGTATCATAACCATTGGATTTGAAGATAGAGACCCAAAGAGGGCTGCTGATTTGGCGAATGCATTTGTTGAAGAGCTAAAGAATCTGAACAAAGGGCTTGCAGTTACAGAAGCAAGCCAGAGGAGGCTTTTCTTTGAGGAGCAGTTGAAGGACACAAAAGATGCCCTTATAAAGTCAGAAGAGTCTATGAAAGGGTTCCAGGAGAGAACAGGTGCTATCAAGATAGATGAGCAGGCCAGGGCAGTGATAGAAGGCATTGCTCAATTGAGGGCGCAGATCGCTGCAAAAGAGGTAGAGCTTAAGGTGATGAAGACCTATGCTACTCAACAGAATCCTGACATCCA
>JBFMAM010000419.1:0-1636 GCA_040755805.1 Nitrospirota bacterium | reverse complement strand
CACCTTCTTCATATCCTACATAGCCAGGTGGAGCACCTGTAAGTCTCGAGACATTAAACCTCTCCATATATTCGGACATATCTATCTTTACGAGTGAACTCTCATCACTGAACATGAACCATGCTAAGGCCTTCGCAAGCTCTGTCTTGCCAACACCTGTGGGTCCAAGAAAGAAGAACGAGCCTATCGGTTTTTTACTGGACTTGAGCCCCGCCCTTGACCTTCTTATAGCCCTTGAGACAGCCTTTAATGCCTCTTCCTGACCTATTATTCTTTTGTGGAGTTCTTCCTCCATCTTTATAAGTTTTTCCGATTCTTTTTCTTCGAGTTTCGAGAGTGGTATACCTGTCATCTTAGATACTGTATATGCAACATCCTCTTCCATTGCAACAGGTATTTCCTTGTTTATGTTATCTCTCCATTGTTTGTGTAACTGCTCGTAAATCCGTTTGAGTCTTTCCTCCTCTAAACGGACAGATGAAGCCTTTTCGAGGTCGTGGAGTTTTATATACAGGTTTTTTTCTCTGGAAAGCCTCTGTATATCGGCCTCAAGCTCCCTCAATTCCTGAGGAGGACTATAGCGTTTTAGCTTAATTCTTGACCCTGTCTCATCTATAACATCTATTGCCTTGTCAGGCAGATATCTATCAGAGATGTATCTGTCGGACAACCTTGCCGCAGCTTCTATTGCAACATCGTTTATCTTGACTTTGTGATGGCCCTCGTATCTGGATTTCAACCCCTTTAAGATATTTATTGTACTCTCCACGTTCGGGGGTTGTATATTAATCGGTTGGAACCTGCGTTCGAGGGCACCATCTTTTTCTACATATTTTCTGTATTCATCAGGTGTGGTTGCACCGATACACTGTATCTCCCCTCGCGAGAGGGCAGGTTTAAGCATACTCGATGCATCTACAGACCCCTCTGCAGCACCTGCACCTATGAGTGTATGTAGCTCATCAACAAAGAGTATTACGTTGTCTGATTGAATGATTTCCTTCATAACAATCTTGAGCCTCTCTTCAAATTGGCCTCTGTATTTTGTCCCTGCAATCAATGCACCGAGGTCAAGAGAGACAATGCGTTTACCTAACAGGCTGTCAGGGATATCACCCGAAACAATCTTCTGGGCAAACCCTTCAACTATTGCTGTTTTTCCAACACCAGGTTCACCAATAATTACAGGGTTGTTTTTAATCCTCCTGCCCAGTATCTGGATTAAACGTTCTATCTCATCTTCTCTGCTTATTACGGGATCGAGTTTCCCTTCCCTTGCCATAAGCGTCAGATCTCTTCCAAACTCGTCGAGTGCAGGTGTTGTGCTCTTTCTCTCTCTCACATGTGCATGGGTCCTTATTGAGAAGTTAATTGTGAGCTGTCTTGCTCCGAGGAGATTGGCACCAAAACTACGCAGTATCTTGCCTCCTATACCCTCCTCTTCCCTTATCAAGCCAAGAAGGATGTGTTCACTCCCGATGTAAGAGTGACCGATAAGCCGTGCCTCTTCAACAGCAAGTTCAAGGACCTTTTTTGCACGTGGTGTAAAAGGTATATCGCCAAAGGTCATGAGGTTTGTCCCTTGAGGCAGGTTTCTCTCTATCTCCATGCGAATTTCCTCTGGAGTTATACCTAT
>JBFMAM010000418.1:0-1640 GCA_040755805.1 Nitrospirota bacterium | reverse complement strand
CTATTATAAGAGGCGTTCCTTCAGGAACAACAGTGACAATAGGCTGAGCCGGAGTCACTACACCTCCAACAGTATATGTAGCCTGTTCAACAACTCGCTAAGCCTTGAAAATCAAGGTTCTGCGAGTATATTCTGATTTTCTTTTACCGCAAATCCTGTTAAAATATCTCATCTTAATTCCATATGGAGGCCTTTAGATGAGAATGTCTAAACAGTTCAGTTTCGTTGATCTTAAAATCTCCTCTATCATTTCGCCCAACGACCCTTTGAAGATTCTCTTTAGTTCTGTAGATTTCTCCTTCATTCACAGCCTCGTCGAAGACCGTTATGGCAATGAAGGGCGCAAAGGGTATGACCCTCAAGCCCTCTTCAAGGCTCTCCTTCTCATTTATCTCGGTTTTGCCTCCTCTGAAAGAGACCTCGCTGAGAAGCTCAGTTTCGATGGAAGATTGGCTTACCTCTGCGGTTTCTCTTACGGCGAGACTCCCAAGCATAATACCTTCCATTATTTCAGAGAAAGGCTTGGAGAGGATGTTTTCAATGAAATTTTGGTCAATCTCATTGCCCAATGCCTCTGTCTTATTAAGGCAAAGACCCTGAAGCTCTCCGTTGATTCCTCTCACATTGAGGCTTTCAAATCCGATGATGAGGCGGCTTGGGGTTATAAGCGAAAAGATTTCTCTTTTTTCGGGTACAAGGTTCATATTGAAGTTGCCAATACAAAACTTCCTGTGCCTACTTCCGTAAAAATCTCTTCCGGCAATGAATGGGACGGCAAGTTTCTGCCTGAGCTGACCGATGAGTCTGCTGCTGTCATAAGCGATAACGGCAAAAATATTAATGCCCTGCTTGCAGATGCGGGCTACGACAGTACCGATAACGCCTCTTATCTGATAAGCAGCAATATCACTCCCTTTATTGCCGCAAATCCAAGAGGCAGGCAGAATGCTATTCACAGGGGAGATATAACGATAAGCCCAGATGGGAAATTCTTCTGCAAGGCAGGCGTCGAACTCTGTTATTGGGGCAAAGAAACTTTGAGAAAAAGAATTAAGTTCCGCTGCGGACTTCATGCAGACGGAGCTTCCGGTTGTCTCTTTAAGAAGGATTGTTTCAAGGGCGGCAAATACGGCCCCACTTTCTATCTCAAGGAAGACTATGGGGTTCAGGATATTATGAAGGCTATCAGAACACGCAAGAGTTTCAAGAGCATCTACAAAATGAGAACTGTGATTGAGAGGTTCTTCAGCATCCTGAAAGGAAGTCATGGTCTTGAAGACTTGAGAATGAAAGGCATAAAGAATGTCAGCATTCATGTGTTTATGAGCATCTGCGCTTATCTGAGCAGGCTTATTGCAGGAATGAAACTCAAAACAGGGCTTCTGCCTGTCTGATATAGGATTGTCGTATATCGCTGAATGACTATAGAGGATTGGTCTGTCTTCAGAGGGAATAAATCGGCCCTCTACGGACTTGAAGCCGCGTTGTTTGAGGTTATTATGTGCTGTAGTTGCGGTTTGCATTGCCTTGTTGTCTGATTTGCCCAGTTTGTTAACTCCTTGTCAAAAACTATTCGCTGTTATTGAACAGCCTTTGGTTTGTTTTGTTATTTAAGAATAACGAGCTATTATTTTACACAT
>JBFMAM010000417.1:0-1642 GCA_040755805.1 Nitrospirota bacterium | reverse complement strand
ATGATGCGTATTTTCTGGCATTGTCAAAGACAGAAAAAAAGCCATTTGTTACTGCTGATTACAAGTTTTATGAGAAGGTTAAGAGATTTAGGAATATAATGGACTGAACCCCTCCAACTGGACACGAAACTAAAATAGGTTAGAATACTGACGAGCAAAAGAAGTCATAAGGCATATTCATGATGGATGAGTATTTTGGGGGTAGTTAAGATATGGGTAGCCATGGGATAAAGGATCCTGGGGCATCTGGTGAAGCCGAATTTTGCAGAAACAGCACGTGAGCATGCTTTATGGCGGAAAGGACTCGTAATGAGGGCAAAAAGGAACTACAGTGTAGCATTTAAGAGGCAAGTAGTTGAGGAGCTACTGAGCGGTTCAGCAACGACGGGGCAACTGAGCAGGCGATATGAGATATCTTCAGGTCTTATAGGCCATTGGAAGAATCGGTATCTTGAGGGGAAGCTTATGGAAGGAAAGTCAGCCAATATAAAAGCCCTTGAAGCAAAAATAAAAGATCTGGAGCAAATGGTTGGCCGTTTGACTATGGACAATGAGTTATTAAAAAAAGCCATGGAATATACACTACAGAGGAGAAGAGAGAATTCATTGCCAATCACCGCGAAGAACTTGGAGGGGTCAAACGGGGGTGCGAAATGTTGAATCTGTCACGGAGCAGCTATTATTACCAGGGGACTGAAGACCTGCAGAGGCAAAAAGAAGAGGCGGATTTAAGGGATAGGATTGAGGAGATCGTGGTAGAGCATCCACGTTATGGGTATCGGCGAGTTACCGCACAGTTAAAGCGTGAAGGGATAATTGTTAACCACAAACGAGTACTGAGGATCATGCAGAAGGAGTCGCTGATCTGTAAGATCAAAAAGAAATGGATCACTACGACAGACAGCAAGCATAAGTACCCCGTTTATCCCAATCTGCTGAAAGATGCAAAGATAACTGGGGTGAACCAGGCATGGGTATCTGATATTACCTATATCAGGATACTTACAGCGTTTGTATACTTAGCAGTTATCCTTGATGTATTTTCCCGAAAGGTCATTGGCTGGGCAATTTCTCCGAAGATAGACACAGAACTAACAAGAGCAGCCTTGAGAATGGCAATTGAAACGAGACGCCCACCTGGAGGATGCATTCACCATTCTGACAGAGGGGTGCAGTATGCAGCGCAAGAGTATGTGGATGATCTCAAAGCAGTGGGTCTCCGTATCAGTATGTCGAGAAAAGGTAATCCTTACGATAATGCTCAGGTAGAGAGCTTTATTAAAACCCTGAAAAGCGAGGAGGTGTATCTATGGGACTATAAGACCTTTGAGGACGTGAAGAAACGTATTCCGTATTTTATTGAAGAAGTGTACAATGAAAAAAGATTACATTCAGCACTGGGATATTGTCCACCGAATGAATATGAAGAATTGGTGGCAAGAAGTATAAACAGTAATCGTCAGACCATACTAACCTCAGAGGTCCTTTGTGTCTAACCGATGGGGTTCACTCCATAAGAAGTGTTTGACAGAAAAAGAACTTTTGCTATATATTGAGTGAGTACTCACTCAATATAGGGATTCATCTCCGGATTAATTGTAATAAGGTGAGGTTACAGGATTCAAACCATTTTTAAAAATTA
>JBFMAM010000416.1:0-1643 GCA_040755805.1 Nitrospirota bacterium | reverse complement strand
GTTACCTCTTTAATGAGAGAGGTTAATCAAAGGGTTAAGAACTACCATATACAACAGGAGCAATTAACTAATAGATTGAAGGAAATGTTGGCTAAGACCGAATGTTTAAGGAAGAAAGACTTTGATATAATGATGGCTGGGATTCGAAGCCAGCAAAGGGAAAGAGAAAAAGAAGTCAGCCAGATGGTAGAGGATTTCTGCAAAGAAGAAGAAGAGATAGTAGCCAAACTAAGGGAGATCCTTACGATAAAGAACCTCTCTACCTTAGAGGACTTTAAGATTTTAAAAGAGAAGATGCTAAACCGACCTAAAGAGAGGGAAAGAAGAGTTACACAGATATTGAAGGATTTTCACCGTGACCAGGAAGAATTAAATACCGCCCTTAGGATGTTACTTGAAAAAGGACCTTCTGTTAGGATTAAAGATTTTAAGGCAATGGTGAAGGCTTTTTATATTGAACGTAAATATGAAAATGTAGAAGTAAGTAAAATATTAGAAGAGTTTGAGCGAGTAAAGGATGAAATAGGTAATCAGTGGCAGAGGGTAATGGCCGCTGTTTCTAAATAAATTACCGCAAAAGCGCAAAATTTCTGACAAGGACGCAATAAATTCTGTGGTTTTTGTGGGATTTAGCGATATTAGCGCGGTTAGAAAGGAGGTGTAGAAGATGGCAGTAGAAAAGGCGATAGCTTCGTCCAGTCTTGTCGAAGTGGTTGACCGAATCCTGGACAAGGGCATAGTAGTCGATGCCTGGGTGAGAGTATCACTGGTAGGCATTGAGCTGTTGGCCATTGAGGCCAGGGTCGTGATCGCATCTGTTGAGACCTTCTTAAAATATGCAGAGGCAGTGGGTCTGCTACCAGCAGCTGCATAGCCACAACCAAGTAGAGAAGTGCGAGATGTCCTTGGGAGTATAGAGGTGTGGCCACATATATAACTTTAAACTTAAACGTGAAATATTACACTAAGTTCTCCCCTCTATAGACAGCGAACAATTACTGTGGAATCCCAAGCATATCTCGGATTTGATTAGTGAATGGTTAGTGGTTACAGAAAAGGAGGTAATGAAAAATGGCAAATGCAGATGATCTTAGAGCTTTGGCCGATGAGATGGCCACTATGTACAAAGATAGAGTAAAGTGGCATTCTGAGCTACTGCGCACCTGTAAGAAAGATGATCAGGAGAGAGCGGCAGAGGTATCCAAGTTATTGGCAGGCTATAAGGGCGAAGATAAAGAGAGAGCTACTGAAATGGCTAAGCTTATAGCCACCTTTAATGAGGAAGACAAGGCCAGAGCAGCAGAGGTAAAGAAGCTTATTGCTGGTTTCAGCGATGAAGATAAAGCCAGAGCTGCGGATATGGCTAAGTACTTAAGTGAATGTAAGGAAGAAGATAAAGCTAGGGCCGCTGAAGTCTCTAAGCTTCTTCGGGGGTTTAATGCAGAGGATAAGGAGAGGGCCACTGAAGTCTCTAAGCTTCTTCGGGGGTTTAATGCAGAGGATAAGGAGAGGGCCACTGAAGTCTCTAAGCTTCTTCGGGGGTTTAATGCAGAGGATAAGGAGAGGGCCACTGAAGTCTCTAAGCTTCTTCGGGGGTTTAATGCAGAGGATAAGGAGAGGGCCACTGAAGTCTCTAAGCTTCT
>JBFMAM010000415.1:0-1644 GCA_040755805.1 Nitrospirota bacterium | reverse complement strand
GAAGCAATAGAAGAAATTATTCTTAAGAAAAAGTATAGTGAAAGTAGCGAAATTTAAATACATACGGGCTAACCCCGAAGGCTTTCGGGACTGACCTGTCATAAAAATGTATTTTTGAATGAAAAAGTTATTATTTCTATTTACTGCTATGAGTCTTTTGATGTTCACTGTTTCTACTATTTCTGCCGCTTTAATCCACAAAGCACCTATATTACACAGCAACACAAAGGAGGATGAAAGTAATCCCCCCTCACCCCCCTTTAGTAAAGGGGGGATGGGGGGATTACTTGAGCAAGAAATATACAGGATTCAGAAGGTTTACGAGGGTATCAGTGACATAAAAGGTAACTTTATCCAGAAAAGCCATATAAAAGACTTAAAGCGTATTGATACGTATAAAGGCCAATTCTTTATAAAGAGGCCAATGAAGATGAAATGGGAATATAAGGGTGAGATGCCCCAGGAAGTCCTTATTAATAATGATGAGATAATCATATATCAGAAAAAGGAAAGGCAGGCATTCAGGGGTAAATTTAACAGAGATACCTATGGTCAGGCGCCAATAGCTCTCCTGAGCGGATTTGGAAGGATTCACGAAGAGTTTTATGTATCAAAGAAAAACGGAAGGTTCCTGCTCAAACCAAAAAGGCCCATGGGAGGCATAGTCTCTATAGAGATTGAGCCTTCTGAAGGTGAATTCCCAATAAGTTCCTTTACCATAAACGATTCCCGCTCAAACACTATAGAGGTAATACTGAAAGGTGTAGAGGTTAATACAGGTCTTGGAGACAGATTATTTGAACCCTCATTGCCAGAGGATGTAAAAATATACGAATATAATCTTTAAGTTATCCCATGCTTATCCTTGGAATTGATACATCGTGTGATGATACAGCAGCCTCTGTAGTAGAAAACGGCACAAAAATAATCTCTAATATTATCTCTAACCAGACGGAGATACACAAGAAATATGGTGGTATTGTCCCTGAGCTTGCATCCCGTCGACATATAGAGATGATATGGCCTGTTGTTGATGAGTCATTGAAGGTCTCAAGTCTTAAACTTGAAGAACTATCCGGTGTTGCTGTATGCCATGGTCCTGGCCTGATAGGCTCTCTTCTTGTAGGCTGCTCCTTTGCAAAGACTATATGCTATTCAAAAGGAATTCCCCTCGTTGCAGTAAACCATCTCGAGGGTCATATATTCTCTTCATTCCTTGAAGAGCCAGGGCCATATTTTCCATTCCTCGCCCTTATAGTCTCGGGGGGCCATACATGCCTTTACAGGGTTGATGGCTTTGGTAAATACAGGGAGCTCGGAAGGACGAGGGATGATGCTGCTGGTGAGGCATATGATAAAGTATCAAAGCTCCTCAGCCTCGGATACCCTGGTGGTCCGATAATCGAGAGATTTGCACAGGATGGAGACCCCAGGGCTATAAATTTCCCGAGGGCATATTTACCTGAATCCTTTGATTTCAGCTTCAGCGGACTGAAAACTGCAGTGCTGAATTTTTTGAAAACAGGAGTCAGCCTCCCCACCCATCCCTCCCCCCTCGAGGGGGAGGGATGGGTGGGGGGGCATGGGGGGATTAATGATATTGCTGCATCCTTTCAGGCATCTATAATTGATGTCCTTGTGAGA
>JBFMAM010000414.1:0-1649 GCA_040755805.1 Nitrospirota bacterium | reverse complement strand
AACATTAATGTTGGACTTAATACCCTCCTGCTCTTTTACAACCCTTTCATAAAAATCCAGGATTTCCTCATAGGCAGGTCTCCTTTCTTTAAGCCTGGCAATCTGTTCTTTTATCTTTTCAAAGGAGTTATTCATAGAAATAAAACTCCTCCAACCACAGAGGGCACAGAGATTTCAAAAATGAGTTCACAGAGTAATTTATTATTTTAACCTGAATTACGAAAGGTTCATTATAAAACCCTTGTAGCCGCAGCCCCGAATGCTTTCGGGGTTAGCCTGCGGTTAAAATTAATTGAAAGGTGAATTAATAGTAGTTATTTAAATCCACACAACCTAAAGGTTGCGACTACCCCTTTTTTCGTAATTCAATTTTAGATTTTTTCTGTGTTCTCATTGTTGTCTCTGTGACCTCTGTGGTTAGAGCCTCAATCTTAAATTTTAAAAAAAGGCTTGTTTCGAGGAACACTCGAAACAAGCCTTATCTAACAAGTGTTTATCTGATATTTACCCCGTCAAGGAAGAGAAATTAACAAAGGGCTGAATTAATTTCTTAATGGCCACAATCCTTGTGATTCCTATGGCATCTTCCACTAAGGCAAATTTGTGGTATTTCTGAGGGTCGTCTACTACTAGAAAGATAGTTCTGCAAATCTCTGTGTTAAGAAGCTGTGCCTTGGGATACACAGTCTTGAGCTCTTTCAGCCTATTCTGGGCCATATCAAGCATCTTATCCCTATCCCCGAAGTTCATAGTTCCTGTAGGGCAGGCCTTGACGCAAGCAGGCAGTAGCCCTTCTTTAATCCTGTCAATGCACATAGTACACTTGGCCATTCCGCCACTCTTTTCATCCCATCGAGGAATATTCCAGGGACAGGATTCCCTTATTTGTTTGGCATCTGCTGCCTTTACCTTAACCTTTGGGTTATAAAGCACTGCACCCGTTGCCTCATCCCTGGTGACGGCCTTTATGCCTTTAGACTCGGCTGTATACATACATGGTGGTTCAAGACAGTGTCTGCACTGATCAGCGAAGAAATACCATCTCGGGCGCTTATCCACTTCTACCTCGCTGAACCTCACTAATTTGAAGGTAGAAAAGGATAGATCTTCCGGGTTCTGATAGCTTCCATGCTGGAAGGTTTTAGTTCCCGGATTTCTATTCCATTGCTTGCAGGCCACCTGACATCCTCTACAGGCTGTACATCTGGTTGTATCTATGAAAAATGACTTTCCTGCCATTTATATCACCTCCCCTTCCTTTTTGGCAGCTTCTCCAAATTAACCATGAAGGCCTTATATTCTGGAATTAAGGTGTTGGCATCGCCAATAGTTGGTGTAAGCAGGTTAGCACTCTCCCCTCCATCTTTTGGTATCAGCCAGCCATAGCACCAGGGCAGTGCAATCTGATGGATCATCCGGCCATTGACCTTAAGGGGCTGAAGTCTCTTTGTCACCATGGCCACTGCCTCAACCTTTCCCCTTATAGAAGAAACTAGAACGCGTTCACCGTTTTTTATGCCTTTTTCTTTTGCCAGCTCCTCACTGATCTCCACAAAAATCTGTGGTTGTGCCTCCACAAGCCAGGACAGGTATCTGGTCATAAGGCCTGTCTGCCAGTGTTCAGTGAGCCTAATGGTAGTAGCCACATA
>JBFMAM010000413.1:0-1652 GCA_040755805.1 Nitrospirota bacterium | reverse complement strand
TTTTCAGCAGCAAAATGGCGCGCCGGCGCCGCCGTTCTAACTGCTTTTGGTTTCCATAAGGTCTCATGAACTCTATGATACATAAATTCAAAAATATTTTCCATTATTTATGCGTAATTCAATAAGAAGTCTTCCGCTCGGTGTAAAATACCTCTTGTATAACCTCCTTAAAACCTCTGACCTGTATGTAGGCCTGTAAATCTCCTGCCTTCCGCTTGCCTCATATACATGGCATGCATCAGAGCATGTCTGGCACTTTACACAATAATCCATCGTGAGCTTGAAGATCTTCAATAAGGTCCAATTGGCCTGCGGGTTAAAGAGCTTTTCAAGTCCACTTAAAAACCCGCGTATCTAAAAAGATCCTTTGCATCCTGTAGTAGCTCTCGCCTCTCATCCTTTAAGACAGATATAACATCCTTACCATGAGCTAAGAGAAGATTGAAAAAATTCGCCTTTAGATAGAGCCCATCTGTTACCACTAAATTAAAGGCACGTGGATAATTTGTAAGAATCCTTTCTATAAGCCGTGTAGCAGCCGCAACTTCATCCTCCCCTTTTCTCTGTTCTTCTACATCTAAGAGAAGGGGAAATCTTTCTATTGATAACATGGCTATGACATTGCGGTGATAGTATTGGATGCAATCCCCTTGTTTTGCATGGATTACCCTTTCGAGACAGTCAGGACAACATCGCAGGTAACTGGCGATTGATTCATGACCATCTATAATCAACACAGCAAAGCCATGGGTCTTGCGCAGGGCTTTATTTCTTTTTAATCTGCTGTAAAGATAATGGATGAAACAACGGATCGAATCTATGTTAATCTGAGAAAAGACCCTTCCTATCGTATCAGCGCTCGGTAACTCCCTCTGAAGCCACCTCCTCCAGAAACTATTCCCTTTTGCCTGCTCCAAGGCATTAAGACTTCCCATACGAGTGAGCATCATAATGACCACGCTTGCAAAGATAGGAGATGTCTTAATGGCTGGCTGACGACGATCGTCAGTAATACCGCTGAGAACCCTGCTAAAATGATAGACCTTCTCTATGTATCTTAGAAAGCGCCTGAGAATCTTTTATCCCTTTTGCTTTAACCTATCCCAATAGATAGAGGATATCGTCTCCAGTAACTCTTGAACCACACGATAGTTTTCTACCCATCTGCGGACAAGCTCCTCCTTCTCTCTGGGAATATAAAGCTGCTCAATCTTACCGCCCGTGCTTCTGGTAAGAAAAAGGGAAACATGTTTAGCACCTCTTTGACATTTACAATTGGGTTTGCCACATACTCGTTCTCTAACGGATAACGTGCCTCTTAGGAATTCTCTGTAACCAATATATGGCTTCAGCCGAGAGCGACTTTCTCGCTCTTCCTTTGTCATCTGTGATCGATACATGGGCTTATCTCTCTGTTATATATTAAATATGACAGACTATAGGAAAAGTCAAGCTTTTTTTGCGAATGCGAATTTGCTCAGGTGCTATTTTAGATGAAAATAGAGGGTTTATAGGCGATATCTATGGGGGTAAAAAATTAAGTTGCGGAATCGCTGACTTATGGTGCGGGGTAAAAAAACACATGCATCTCATATTATATCTATAAAGTTTCTGATAATTTTCTTATCTTAAAAAATTTTTTTAAAAAATTC
>JBFMAM010000412.1:0-1663 GCA_040755805.1 Nitrospirota bacterium | reverse complement strand
GACTCGATGTGGTGGCATATAAAAGGGAGGGCATCAGAGTACCCCAAAGGTTGACTTTACCCAAAGGAACCCTGCTCAAAATCAGACCCATGAAAACCCTGGAAGAGCTGCAGCAAACAACTTCTGATCCTGTGGATGAGTGGGCTCAAAGACGATTCTGGGAATCTATCAGAGCATTGGAGGCAAAGGATCATCCTCCCACATTGGGAAAAGGTGATCATGAAATTACGGTTGAGGCTCGACTTGTGCTTCTATCTAACAATAAAAAAGTATATCTCCGTGATGATCTCAGGGTTACTGAAATCTCTGACCTTGTAGCGGGTCTAGAGAGTCTGGAAGATTATGGGAAAAAATTACCTCGAAAAACCGTTAATCAACTGGAAGTAGGGGATCTAATTGTTCTGAGGACATCTGGCAGTGGTGATTATCTTTATGATGTGGCCAATTCTCTTTTAGAAGCAGATGGAAAAAGAAGATTACGTGCCGAAGCCATCGATTGGAAACCGGTCTTAAAACAAGCAATAAGAATCCACGGCACAGAAGCAATATTTATTCGGTTAAAAAATCGAGGGCATGAACTCAAAGCTAACCACAGATATATTGGTTTATGGACAACAGATATCGTAATCAGACCTGTTCCGGAATCACGTTTCCGGGATCTCATAGGTATCATCTATGAATTAGGTTATAAGGTAGGGAATTCTGACCCAGTCACGGTAGCCAGTACGCGATGGCAAAAAATGAAAGAGATTATTCGATATCATGCAAAAGCCGGGCAAAAGATACGTCAGGATCTGCTTAAAGAACTTAGAAGAATGATAGAATCAGGAGTCATAATAACAGACTCTTATACTCTGACTCTACCCGATGTTAGCGCTGGTGAACTTTCTGTTTTCAGGGTTGCCGGGATAGATCCAGAAGCTGTCGAAATTCCATATCATCAGACTGGACTAATTATGGATATGGAGGATAAAACAGCCACTATCTTGGCTGATGAAACCTTCAGAGGATTTAGCGAATGAATAATCTATTTGGGGATACCTTATTCAGATAGAGAATAGAAATAGGAGCATAAGTCCTTCAACTTTAAGGATTTTGAAAATGGCTCGAATGATCCCACCTCATATCGCTCAAGATTGTCAGTCTCCAGGTGAGAAAATTTTATTTAGCCGGTTTAAAGAAGACCCAGATACAAAAGAT
Source organism: Nitrospirota bacterium (assembly GCA_040755805.1). Classification (GTDB taxonomy): domain Bacteria; phylum Nitrospirota; class Thermodesulfovibrionia; order Thermodesulfovibrionales; family SM23-35; genus JBFMAM01. The sequence continues at coordinate 463 of JBFMAM010000412.1, read as the reverse complement.
TGGGTAGTTTTGCATTCTCTAGGAATCTCTAAACACCCCACCCAGATTCAGGGGGAAATAGACTTTGTAGTTATTGTCCCATCAGAAGGCGTCCTCTGTCTTGAGGTAAAGGCCGGCAATGTCACCCGCAGGGAAGGAATTTGGTTTTATGGGTCGGGGCATCTGACAGAGACTTCACCAAAAGGCCCTTTTAAACAGGCTTCCGAAGCGATGCATGCAATCAGAGAGCATGTGAAACGTGTCGACCCATCCCTTCAGTCAATCCTTTTCATTTCCGGCGTATTTTTTACATACATCAATTTTGATGAGGTATCTACAGAGTGGCATCAATGGCAATTCGCCGATAGAAGTATATTGACTCATTCCCCTATCTCTTTATGTTGTTTATCAATTTTACGAAAGGCACACGAACATATGAAAAATGTGCCATCATCAACATGGTGGTATGACAGGAATAAAAGTC
>JBFMAM010000411.1:0-1663 GCA_040755805.1 Nitrospirota bacterium | reverse complement strand
CGTCTGACTATTGAGAGCAGAAGAGAACCTTCAAATGGTTTTCTTAGAAATTCATCTATCATCATCTTATCTTTACTTATTACTTCATCCGTATAACCTGAGATAGCGATTATTTTGATATCCGGCTTTATTGCCCTGAGATTCCTTATCAGTTCTTTACCCTCCATGAGGGGCATGATGATATCTGTTATGACAAGTTCTATCTCACCAGAGCTTTTTTTAAATATATCAATTGCAGTGATAGGATTATTTACAGGTAATACCTTATATCCATGGGTTTCGAGAATATCCTTGATAAAATCCAGCACATCTTCCTCATCGTCAACTACGAGTATATTCTCTTGCCCTGCTACAGAAAAGAGATGTGGCTTTATATCCTTATGAATATAAATGGTTTTATCAGAAACCGGAAGGTAAATATCAAAGGTAGAGCCTTTGCCTACCCCACTCTGAACAGTAATATATCCTTTGTGATCCTTGATAATTCCATAAACCATAGCAAGGCCCAGTCCTGTACCTTTGCCTCTTTCCTTCGTTGTAAAGAAGGGCTCAAAAATCCTGTTGACCATCTCCTTTGGAATGCCGCAGCCTGTATCAGATATTGTTAATAGAATATATCTTCCAGGTGTGATGTAAGCTGGCATATCAGATACATCTCTTTTAACCTCGGTCATACGGGTCTTGATTGATATAACACCACCATCAGGCATACTATCTCTGGCATTGACTATAAGATTCATGATGACCTGCTCCAACTGGTTAGGGTCACCTTCGACAACAGGGATATTATTGGTTAGATCTATCCTTATCTCTATCCTTTTATCTATCACACTCCCAATGAGTTTTACAGTATCGTTGACAACGTCATGTAGATTTAATGGAAGGATTTCATGTCGTTCTATTCGTGCAAAACTCAGGAGTTTTGAGATCATTTCAGTTGCTTTTCGGGCTGCACCCTCAATGTTCCTTAACCTCTTTTTTGAAGTATCATCCAGGGTATCATCATCCTGTAATAATTCTACATATCCGAGTATGGCTGTTAGTATATTGTTGAAGTTATGGGCGATCCCTCCAGCGAGTAGACCTATAGACTCCATCTTCTGAGAATGGGCCAACTGTTCCTGAATACTCTTCTTTTCAGTAATATCCCTTTGAAAGGACTGTATCAGGATATTGCCCTCGACCTCTATAGCCTTTGTGCTAACCTCCAGCGAAACCTTACTTCCATCCTTCCTGTAATGCTGGGTTTCAAATAGTAGTGACTCTCCGTTCAGGATACGTTCCATCCGTTCCTTGAATACTGGCATATTTTCTTCTGCCTCAAGAAGTTTGATATTTGTCCCGATGAGAGAACCTCTATCAAAACCATGTATCTCACAAGCCCTCTGATTTACATTGATTATCTTTCCATCTCTGTCCAGAATCATTACCCCGTCAGTGGCATACTCAAAAAGTGACCTGAACATCAATTCTGATTTGTTCAGTTCCTTCGTCCGCTCCTGGACTAATTGTTCAAGCTGGGTAGAATATAGTTCGAGTTTGCGTTTTTCCTGATCGAGCTCGTATTGAAGGCGAAGCTCATTTTCAAGTCTTTTCTGAGTCAAAAATTTCCATGCATAGGCAGCTGTAAATATAGAAATCATAAGAACATTGTTACTAATAA
>JBFMAM010000410.1:0-1675 GCA_040755805.1 Nitrospirota bacterium | reverse complement strand
TAGAGAATTGTCATTGCGAGTGAAACGAAGCAATCTCGCCTTTTTCTATGAGATTGCCACGAACCCTTCGGGTTCTCGCAATGACAGATAATTTAACGCTTTTAGATTTCTATATCGGGATTCGGGTCACAATTAACCCTTGCGTAATTCGGATTAAAACATTAAAATGAAGCGATTGGGTAAGAAAAAGGACATATTTGCCCTAATTAATTACTAAAACAGGTAATGTCAAAAGTTTTATGAAAAAGAGAGGAAAATATGAAACCACAGAGGGCACAGAGGGAAGGGAATTAAAAATCATCTAAGTTATTGATAATTAAAAGAATCTCTGTGTTCTCTGTGGTTAAGTTTTGACAATACGTTAAAACAAGGAAGGAGGAAATTATGAAAAGGGTGATTTTATGGTTAGTTTTGTTAACGGGTGTTTTATTGTTTTTAGTTAGCTGCGGAAGCAATGCCTTCAAGTCCTTAGCTGACAAAGAGTCAGATGAGGCTTGCTGCTACGAGACAACTCAGAATCTTGACAGCGGCAATTGGGACGCAGTATTAAACTCGACATGTGCAGATTCCATGCAGAAGGGAGCTGCCTACTTTGGTAAGGCAGGATATGACATAAAGGATGTAATAAACAGATTAAGTGAGGCACAAGACGAAACCGATCCCTTAGAAATTTATATGTCATCGCTTACGGGAATAACAACTGATAGCACATTTACATATCTGGATAATGCCAGAGATAATTATGACGATGTTCAGACAGGTTCGGCTAATTATAAAGATGCACAGTTTTATATCAGCCTTGTTGATTCCGTAAAAACCCTCTCATTAATGAAAGTCGTAATTGATGACAATGGTGACGGTTTGCTCTCAACAGGTTGTGATAAAAATAGTAATGGAATTCCTGATGAGGCGGATGCAACCTCTTGCGCATTACTTACGAGTGCATCTCAATCCTGTCTAACCGGAGTAAGCATAATTTCGGGAGGAGATATATCTCCTTTAACTATCCTGAATAAGACAGGAACCTATAGAGGCTTAATTATAAGAGTAACAGGAACAGGCACTGCAACATCATGCCCTAATACTAATAATGAATATAAAAGACTTCTTTTTCAGAGCGGCTCACAGTGGATAACAGCTACAACTACATCTAATATGTGTCAGGAAACTTCACCAACTACTTCCAGAGAATGGCCATGTCCTATTGAACAGATTACCGGACCTCTTGACCTTGTAACAACAATAGATACAAGCATTCAGAATGCTATCGATTCACTCGGTGAAGCATTTCCCTTAGGAGAAGGAGAAGATGTGCAAGAGGCTATTCAGGATATAAGAGATGAAGCCTGTGGTGGCGATACTTGTACATCATCGGAGATAGCTAACTACTTACAAAACTATTTCTAAGCAATACAGCAGAAAGGAGGGTATGGTTATGTCAGAAAAAAAACAGAAAACAGAAAACAGAATACAGAATACAGTTTTGATATTTTTATTCGTCTTTTTATTTATATTCCCAGCAACTGTTTACTCTCAGGAGCCTACTATAAGGGAGTATCCATATTTATACAAATCCCCGAAGGCAATGGGGTTGGGAGGTGCTTATACAGCAATAGGTGGAAGGGTTGATACACTGTTTTATAACCCTGCCGGTTTAAGCAATATGCCGAGAGAA
>JBFMAM010000409.1:0-1676 GCA_040755805.1 Nitrospirota bacterium | reverse complement strand
ACGAACAAGCAGTTCCATCCAAAGGCCAATGGCTGGGTTGGATATATCTTCACTGTAAAAGGACAGAGGATTTATATAGCAGGGGATACCGATTATATCCCTGAAATGAAGAGCTTCAAGGCTGATATTGTACTTCTTCCAGTCTCAGGCACTTATGTTATGACCGCAGATGAAGCAATAAAGGCGGCACTTGATATAAAGCCTAAGACTGCAATACCAATGCATTACGGCTCAATTATTGGCTCAAAGGATGATGCAAAGAGATTTGCCGATGGACTGAAAGGGAAGATTGAGGTAGTGATATTGAATGAAGAGTAATATATTAAGAGTCTCATAATTGAATGAACATTCTTTTGAAAATCTCCCCTTGCCCCTCTTTGCCAAAGAGGGGGATTATTCCTCCCTTTGGTAAAGGGAGGTTAGGAGGGATTTTATGATAATTATGTACACATTATTATGAGACCATTAATAACGGGATTTGAATCTATGCACAAAAGTCAGAGGAGTCTTAACTAAGAGGAAGGTTAAATTCAAAATCAAAGTTAAAAGGTAAATATTCTTTTAGAATCCTGAGTCCAGCAGAGTTTCTCGATATAATTCTTCCTGAGATTCTAAGGGCTATGGAACCTGATTAGTCTAGTTTATCTGATATAAAATGAGGTGTTACTTTTGAGATTTTACGAGATTATCCTCTGTGGGCTTGTATAAACATTCATACGATCTCCCCTCACAAAACCTATGAGTGTAACTCCTGTTATCTCAGCTATCTCAATCGCGAGATCCGTGGGCGCAGTCCTGCTTGCAAGTATCGGGATACCCCATTTTGAGCATTTTGATACCATCTCGGAAGAAAGCCGACCGCTTACTAACATTAATTTTTCAGTAAAAGGTATTTCATCAATGATGGCAGATCCTATTACCTTATCAACAGCATTATGCCTTCCTATATCCTCTGCAAAGACAAGGATTTGTTTACCATCCGAGAGTGCAGCACTATGAACACATCCCGTTAGCCTGAATAGCTCCGACCTATTATGAAACTCCTTAAAAATAGCTTTAAGTGTCTCTGTATCTATGGAAAAATTATCTGCAATCTTTTCAAAATCCTTTTTGGAGGCAAATGTGATTCCACCTATGCATCCCGATGTGATTACCATACCCTCTGTTAATACCTCCCCGACTGCAGGGATATCAACTATAATCTCATCTCCGTATTTTATGCTAATCTCATCTGCACAAAATTTGCCGTTTATTATTCCTTCTGTAAGAAAAAGGCCAACTATTAGCTCCCTTATCATCATGGGTGTACAATATAGACTTATAAACTCTTTCCCATTAATAGAGACCCTGAGTTTCTTTTCTATAGCAATATAGTCCTCTATATCCTCAAAAGATGTGCCGTGTTTTTTTATTATTTTTCTTTTTATGTATGGATTCATCTGTTTCTAAATTTTAACAGAGACCTCTCTTTTCTGTCGAGATTTTCTCAAGGTTGTCCACATTCTGTTCAAACACCCTATAAAATACCCCTGCCTTCTTTATACCTACTCAGCGACCATTGGCCTGGAAACTTCGAGGAGCTTAAGGACATCCGCAGATGAGATATAGAGCTATTTTAGTTTCAGTCTTACAGTGTAGTAAAGCCAGAGGAGATGGGATTTAAAGAAATAATAAAC
>JBFMAM010000408.1:0-1678 GCA_040755805.1 Nitrospirota bacterium | reverse complement strand
CGCCAGAGGCGGCGCAAGTGTTGCTGTTAACTATTCCTCAGATGAAGAGGCTGCTTTGAAGACTGTGGAGGAATTAAAGGAAATAAGCGGGTTTGGTATTGCTCTAAAGGCAGATGTCTCTCGCACTACAGAGGTTAACGAGATGTTCCAGGGAATGCTTAATAAAACCGAGACTTTACATATCCTTGTAAACAATGCAGGGATAATAAGGGATAGCCTTCTCTTTGTTATGAGAGATGACGATTGGAAGAAAGTCATTGATATCAATCTCACAGGTGTCTATAACTGTTCAAAGGCAGCATTGAGACCGATGATTGCTGAAAAATGGGGAAGGATAATAAATATCATCTCCCCAAGCGCAATTATAGGCAGGGTGGGTCAAACAAACTATGCAGCATCAAAGGGTGGCATCATAAGTTTCACCCGTTCACTGGCAAGAGAAGTGGCAAGACTTGGTATCACAGTAAATGCAGTCAGCCCCGGTGTGATAGAAACAGAACTAACAGAGGGCCTTAATGAAAAGTTAAAGAAGGAGTTTCTCAGTATGATACCCATAGGGAGGTTTGGTAGCCCCGAAGAAGTTTCATTTGTAGTAAGTTACCTTGCATCTGAGGAGGCGGGATATATTACAGGGACATATATATCTGTGGACGGAGGGATGACATAGTGGAGAGGCAATAAATCCAGCACCTTCCTGTGGGGTATTAAACCCCGCAGGAAGATTATTTTATGCCATTCACCCCGCACTAATTTATAGTGCGGGGTTCATCCCCGCAGCAGAGCTAGGGGGTATTCTGGTGGGTGCTGGATAAACCTTAGTTACTGGTTTGGCTCAAGAATACGTAGAAACCGTGATAGAGGAAGTTTATGAGATGCTTCTAAGGGACTGAAACAGTCGTCTTTTAAATCTTTATTGATTTCTATATCCTTTAACTCGAGATGAAAAAAGGCATCCTTAATGCGAATACCGACATCGGATGGTACAAGTCCTTCGGTTCTATAAATCTCTATTCTGACTATTCTGACTTGCTTTTTCCCACCTGCATAGAGCTCAACAGCATTCAAGGAAAGGTCTGCTTTACTAAAAAAATACTTTGCCTTTAAGGTTAAATCAGAATCAAATCCCCTTACACCCCCTTTTTCTAACTCATTTTCAAGTCCCTTTGTATGCCGAGGGCTAATATCAGTTTGCACAGCACCTGCAATATAAAGAATATAGGCATTGTCCATCTCTTCGAGAAATTTTATTGAATTTACGAAGCTATCATGATCTGGAAGGAGTGTATCAAAAGGAGTGGTGCCACTATAAAGCGTATCCGTTGGAGTAATAAGCACCTGTAAGGTTCCTTCAAGGAATAGCGCCTCCATTACAGTGAGTCCAAATGGACCGAATATCCTCAGATTAAGACGGTCGGGGTGACTGTAAAGTAAGACACCGGAGAAAGTGCCCTTAGATTGTTCTTTATGCTGGATGTCAAGCTTAACTGATGCCTTAACAGTATTAAGATTCGAAAAGTCAGTCCTTTTTAACAGGGCTTCCGTGGATACTTCTTCAACGGGCAGTTGGGGTGGGATATATCTCAGAACCTCTTTTTTAGCACATGCAGAAAGTATCAAAAGAAAGAGCAAAAAGAGTTTAAAACGCAACAATCAGCACTCCAGCAGTAACTGCGATCTG
>JBFMAM010000407.1:0-1680 GCA_040755805.1 Nitrospirota bacterium | reverse complement strand
TTGTTTTGTTTTAACCCTGACAAATACCTCCTATATGCCTCACCAAGATAACTGAATTCTCCATATATCCTCTGTAATTTTATGCTGTTTTGCTTAGGCTCAATCCCCTTAATATGCTCAGGGTTTGTTGTAATCTGTCCCTTACCAGAACTAAGGTTATGACTGGCTATTAAATCTACCCCAGCATAAATATATATCTTCCCCTGGCTATCACTAACCTTAACTGATAATTCCTTCTTATTTGCATACTTATGCGGCACTGAATACCGATTGCCTTGATAAGAGATATAACAGTCTTTACTGCTCCTACGGCATAACTCCTGATAGTATTCATACCTCTTTGCCGGTAAGGCTAAAAGATATCCCCTCTCCTCCTCTAACCGTATCACAGGTATCTCCTTAGTAGTTCCATGGATGCGTTTATTGGCCACCTCATCCATCCAGTTCTTAGACCGATTGTTCAAATCGTCCAGATTCTTAAATCCTTGCCCAATAAAAAAATCCCTCTCTGCATACTGGTGAGCACGCTCTACCTTGCCTTTAGTCTGAGCTCGATATGGTTGGCATACCAATGGCTTAAATCCATAATACCTCGCAAAATCTAAAAATTGACTGTTCCATCTAATCCCATTATCTTCATACCTCTCGATAACTACACACTTAACATTGTCGTACAATATCTCATGAGGCACTCCGCCGAAATACTCAAAATGCACTTATATGTCCATATAGAAAACTCTCTAAGTCATGCCTGAAATAATACCCATAATACACCATCCGGCAATATCCTAATACCATACTGAACCGCGAGACTTTCCTCTCCTCCTCATAATCACTAAATTTTACCCTCTTGTAAAAATCAAAGTCCACCTGCCCTTGTTGACCAGGTAATGTCTCAAATCGAATGGTCGCAGATTTCTCTCTCTTAACTCGAATCTCTTCTACATACAATCTAACTAATCTGCTTGAACCTGCATATCCTAACCCCTTTATCTCACGAAATAAACGACTTGCCGTATACATCGACTCTTGTTCTATCTTAGCCTGTATATACCCCTTATATGGCTCAAGCTTTGAACTAACCTCAGCTCGCTTGTATTCAACTGCCCCTTCCTGCCTTAATGCTTTGCGAACCGTATTACGAGATTTCCCTAACTTCCTGGCTATCTGCCGTATTGAATACCCCTGCTCCTCTAATACTTTTGCTTTCACCATTTCCTCCATCGTTAGCATAGTGCTTTCCTCCTTTTTGCGAATTGAATTTTATCGACCTGCTTTTTCCGCACAGAAATACACTATACTATATTTGTAACACGAATTTCAATCTTTATATCCGGGAGGTGGGTCAATTTTCTTTGCCATTAACATTTTATTATGAAACGATATTAGGGAAGAAGAACAAGAAGGAAAAAATAAACATAGCAGTAAATAGTATAACTAATGAAGAAGGGAGCAAATCACAATGGTGTTTGGCTACAAATATAAAGGATAGGGAACAGGTAATAAATGATTGAGTTTCTTGCAAGGGGTGGGGATAAACAAGGATATAGAGGTTTAAAAAGGGCAATTTTAAAAAAAGCTAAGTAAAATGTGATTTAAAGTTCATAGGTATACTCCTAATCTTTGTAAAGAAGTCCAAAGGAGAGAGAATGGAGTGGTCATAGAGCAATTTTGGGCAGA
>JBFMAM010000406.1:0-1684 GCA_040755805.1 Nitrospirota bacterium | reverse complement strand
GGACTGAGTATAGTAAAAGGCATCATTGACTCCCACGGTGGAGAAGTTCACATGAAAAGCACTCCCGGGAAAGGAAGTAAATTCTACTTTACGCTTCCCATAATAAAGTCATAAATTTTGTAACCATTTTTTAACCTTATTTTTGTAACATAAATGTGCTACGTGGTGAACTGAATTCAGACTGAGGTATTGCCGTTAAGGGGACTGTCCCGCTTAATGTGTAGATAGGGACTGTCCCCGCTATGAACATTTGACACATTGGCAATTATTTCATAAAATTAACCAAAAATTTATGAAAAAATTTATACTCATAATAATAACAATTCTCCTGTCTTTTATAATAACCAGCAATTCATCGGCCACTCCTGTTTTAATATCTCCCTCAACCCCGACAGTTCAATATCTTTCTACGTTAAAGCCCTCTTTTCAGTGGTCCCAAGATGCCGGTTCAGACGGTTATAACTTATGCGTATCGTCTTCCGCTGATTTTGCTGGCACCTCCACAGTAACCGTTACCGGAACTTCTTATACCCCGGATAGTAATTATTCTCAGGGAAGATATTTCTGGAGAGTTCGCTCATACGTCGGCTCATCATACAGCGCATGGTCATCAACCGGGGAGTTTGTTCTGGATACTTCAAGTCCCGTATTTTCAGAACAATCTATTTCTGTGCCCTCATTTAATCCTTTAAGTGGAACACCGATTAATTATTCAAAGTTCACATATAAATTAAATGAGGTTTCTACAATTACCCTGAACGTCTCAGGACCGCTGCCCTCAGCATCTACTGTCAGAAATATCTCTGACGAGGTAATATTCAGGGCTGACTTTAATAACGATGACCTGACGCCCTGGCAGATATCTTATCCATATCCAGATGCTCCGGATGGAGATACCTGGGCAATAATAAGTGACGATACCGGAACGCCGCCCAAGAAACATAAAGTTCTGTCAGTTATTAAGGCAGATAGTATTTCTGCCTCTAACACTGAAGGGATGATATTAATCGGCGATGTAAACTGGAGTGACTATGCCGTAGAAGTTGACGCGAAATCAGTAAATGGCGACATTACAGGTATTATATTCAAAATGGCTAATACTGATTTTATAGAACTGATTACCTGTTATGAATTTATCTTAAAATATGATTCGGGTGAGATTGAATTAGGAAAAAGAATAGATAGTGACTATACCACTATAAGCAAATCATCAATGCTTCTCAGTAAGAATAAATGGTATAAACTTAAAGTTGAGGTTGCTGGTTCATCCATCAGGTGCTACGTTGACAGCAGCATTCCAGCATTATACATCACTGATACGAGTATTCCTGCTGGACGCGTGGGTTTGATTGCCCTTACTTCAGGTGTGTCTATATCCACTGCATCCGTATTTGATAACTTCTGTGTATATAAATTAGGGAATACTTGGAACGGTAAAAAAGACGATGGAAATTTGGTTTCAGAGGGTAGTTATACCTATAAGGTCTCGGCAAGAGACCTGGCTGGTAATACCACTGAGACGTTTGCAATAATACAGGTGGATATCTCAAGTCCTTCGGCGATCACTGACCTTTCAGCATCACTTTCCGGTGTGGGCAGCGGTGAGGTGCGGTTAAACTGGACAGTCCCTTATGATGCTTTTGGAGTAACAGGTTATATTATTAAGTATACAACTTTCTCAATA
>JBFMAM010000405.1:0-1692 GCA_040755805.1 Nitrospirota bacterium | reverse complement strand
TTCAAATCCCCCCCACCCCCCTTTGCTAAAGGGGGGTGGGGGGGGATTTGCCCATGCCTTTAACTGATTATATATATCTTCTGTAAAGTCCTTTGCATCATGCGGATGGATTCCGACTGCTGAATAAATGAAGTCATATTTTTCAGAAAGCTCAAGACCACCGATATTACCTTCTAAGTCAGAGCCGATTGTGATTATCGCTTCAATACCCACATCTTTTGCCCTTTTGATAACCTCTTCTCTATCTGAATTGAATTCATCCATTTCAAGATGGCAGTGGGTGTCAATAAGACCATCTTTCACCCCTCTTTCAAATCCCCCCTCGCCCCCCTTTTCTAAAGGGGGGATGGGGGGATTATCGGAGGCATTTGGCTGCTGATTGCTGACTGCTGACTTTTTGTTATGCACCAAATTTCTTGAGTCTACCTGCATTAGCAAGGGCTAAGGGCATGAGATTGACCGTGTGGAAGATACCAAGCTCTCCCTTTGTACATTCTCTTTCAGTGAAGACCTCACAGGTATTGCCGAGCACATATGGGGATTTTAATAGCAGAGGAACGGGGTGCCAGCTATGGCTTTTCAGGACAGATGGGGTTGAATGGTCTCCTGTTATTATAAGTACATCTGGGTTGAGGGCGAGTATTTCAGGCAGGGTATTATCAAACTCCTCAATCTTCGATGCCTTGCCCTTAAAGTTTCCATCCTCACCATAGGAATCAATTTTTTTCACATGCAAGAAGAAAAAGTCATAGTCATTATAATTCTTTTTAAGGAATTCAATCTCCTCTCTTATATCCCCATTGATTGCAGGTGCATCCATTCCAATCAATCTTGCAATGCCACGATACATAGGATATGTAGCAATGCACAGAGGTTTCAGTCCATAGACTTCCTCGAAATGTGGGATATCAGGCACCTGTGAAAATCCACGAAGGAGGATAAAGTTTGCCTTCGGTTCATTTTTTAAAGCCTTGGAGGTAATCGAGATTAATTTCTCAGCAATCCTTGCAACTCGCTCCGCCTGTGGTGTTTCAGGAGTGATGGGAACGGGCATCTTTCCTTCTTTCTGCGGGTCTGTATCTTTTATTGAGTCGGAGCCTTTTGGTAGGTGCTCAGGAAACCTGAGCACGATAGCAAACCTGTGCTCCATCCCGGGTGTAAAGATTACTTTAATATCGTCAATCTTCCTTATTTTCTCTTGTAGTCTTTCCGTGATCTTTCTGCTTTCATCCGTAGGAATCCTTCCAGCGCGCCTGTCTTTAATGATGCCATCCTTGATAGTCGCATAATTTACACGTATGGCAACATCTGTTTTCATTAACTCTATCCCAAGACCGAGTGCCTCGAGCACACCTCTTCCTATCTGCCACTCAATGGGGTCGTAGCCAAAGAGTGATAGGTGTCCTGGTCCGCTTCCCGGGGTTATTCCTATGGCAACAGGGATGTGAAGGCCGCATGCAGACTTTATTGCAAGTGCATCGAGATTCGGTTTATTTGCAATATCAAGTTCTGTCTTCCCTTCTACAGGAAGCCCTCCTAGCCCATCAAGGACGATGAGAAGTATTTTGGTGTTGCTTTTCTGTATTAAATCCTTAATCAATTTCTGCATGCCTTAGAAAATTATAACCACAGAGTTCACAGAGGATAAAAGAGCAACACAGAGAAAAAACTCTCTGTGTTCTAAAAAACTAA
>JBFMAM010000404.1:0-1698 GCA_040755805.1 Nitrospirota bacterium | reverse complement strand
GAGGTTTCCACCCTATTCACAATCTCAACAACTAATTTCACTTGTTAACTATTTTATAAATTTATAATTTGGGGGTGGGGGAATTTTCGGCTGTCACGGTGGGGGAATTTTCGATTGACATTACCAGAGTTTAAACTTCAGCCAGACTAAATTACCGTTTGCGCCCTGAGAGATACCTTGCTTCTCAGTGTGTCCCTCTATTCTGAGTCTGCCCGCATCAAACGGATGAGCCTCAATCGCTGCAAAAGATTCTGCCAGTTCTCCTGGCTCCACGCTTGTATATTCAAAGGCATCTGGATCATAGGTAACATCAAATTCAAAAGAATAAACCTCACAAGGTGCAGTATGAATTCTTACCGGAACTCGAATCTCTTTGCCGATTCTTCCTTTGGTCCCTGTCCCTTTGATATAAATATTTCTTCCGAGGTTGCACAGCCCTCCCCTCCCCGCCCACCATGTAGGTAGCAACAATATGGGTTTCCCTGCGTATTTATTTACGATTATAGTTCCAGCACGATCACCTAAATTAGCTGAGTAAATATAATTTCCACCTAAGAACTGTAACTTTTTTTTATCAACACAGCAACCAGTATCGATACCAAGACCGACATCTTCGCAAGCGTAAGGGCATGCGTAAAGAGGAAAAAGAAGGTGATTTAACAGTAATTCATTTTCCATAATAGGAACAACTTCTTCCAAGCTGAGCTCTTTTTCCACTAGATAGATAAACTTATGGATTCCCTTTAAATCAAATGACTCATAATCCAGCCTAACGATAATTATTTTTACCTCTTCTCCTATTTCAGGAAAGGATGATACCACGACCACCCATTCATCAACGGTAGGATCAAGATATCCATCCTCATACCGATGCATGAGGATTGTAACTGAATAGGCTTTTTCTGAAGTGACAAACTCCACTTCTTCAAGCCTCTTAACATTCTCCCAAATAGTTGGGGCATACAGCTTGAGTTCTTCTCTGATATCCTCGCTTCCATATCCATAGGTGTAAATATTCCCTTCAAGATTGGACTGTGCCATTAAACACCTTAAATTCAACCCGATAACTGCGGCTATGACTATTACTTCTACAACCAAAGCTCTTATAAGTCTTTTACTATACATGATAGCCTCCAAATCAAGTGGACTATATATAATACCGATAATACCGAGAGGCTTTGCAGTCTAGCAGGTGTAAAGATGCAAAGCCTCTCGTCATAACCATTAATAATAGGCAAGCTTAATACTTACATATAGCAAGACCTACATATTCCTCGCTTCCATCAAACCTTAACTCTTCAATCCGAACCCTATAATTGCCGGTTGTATTTGCAGTAAATGCCAAGATTTCATAATTGTTATCGTAACTAAATGATCCCGTTATATAATTTCCATTAGGATCATGGGCTATCAAATTCAAGTTAGCTTCTAGTCTGTCATCCCAATGAACTGGGGGGTCGTCGGTGTTATAGGCTTTAGAATCCCATCGAATTACAGCTCTCACTTTCTGCCCTTGATTAACATAAAAGTATTTATCGTAAGAAAGGTCCTCAGCAGTAAATGTATAATGGCTGCTTAATCCATTATCAATGACTTGCAGAGCATTGGCTATGTCTATTCCACCGACTCCAGCATTATCATCCAAAGGAACATTGGGATCGTATCCAGCTATATTGATATCGTGAATAGCGGAAGCCA
>JBFMAM010000403.1:0-1703 GCA_040755805.1 Nitrospirota bacterium | reverse complement strand
ACTTGCCTTAGATGCACAATATATCTCAAAACAATTCACAAGGTCTGACAACAAGGAGTTTGCACCATCCTATTATGTAGCAGACCTAAGGGCAGATTATTTCATAAAGAAGATAGGGCTATTTTTCAAGATTGAAAATATATTTAATAAAAACTATCTCTACGGAGATGGCTACCCTGCTCCACCGAGGACATTCCTGGTAGGAGCGAATTATAGATTTTAAGGAGGTGTAAGATGAAAATCTTTGCGATTATGTGGGATTCACACTGTGGAATCTTGAAGAGGGCAAGCAAGAATCTAAAAGAGATTATGGATGTCATGATTTATTCTTCAAGGAGACTTGAGGAAGAACCTGAAAAGATAGAATCTGCGCTTAAAGAAGCTGAAACTGCTGATGCAATCCTGCTTTACCGTTCAACAGAGTCTATCTGGGAAATGATGGAAAAGAGATTGCAGGAGATCGGCAAAAAAGTCCCGATCGTCTGCGTGGGTCATGATCCATCCTACTGGGCGCTCTCTACAATCAGGGCAGAAATTGTGACTACTGTTTATGCATATATTACTTACAGTGGAGAAGAGAATTTCACTAATATGCTAAGGTATATTGCCCGTGAGGTCTGTGGAAAGGATATTGAGGCGCCCCTTCCAAAATCGATCCCATGGGAAGGATTATATCATCCAGACTTTCCAGGTATATTCAACAACGTTCAGGAGTATCTCGAATGGTACAATTCTCACAGAAAAGGGCAAAATATTCTCAAGTCAAAAGGGACCGTAGGAATTCTTTTTTCACGGTTTTACTGGGTCAATGAAAATATTGCAATAGAGAATGCACTGATAAGAAAGCTCGAATCCATTGGACTCGATGTAATACCTGTATTTTCTTATTCACTTAAGGATGAAGGACTTGGGACAAAAGGAAGCGGAGAGGTCGTCTTAGAATACTTTATTTGTGATGACAGGACATCACGGATTGATGCCCTGATTAACCTTCAGTTCTTTCTGCTCGGAACAGACCGAGGGAATGCTGGGAGTGGCGAAATAGCATCAGGTGGTGTGAAGATTATTAAGAGGCTCGGGGTACCTGTATTCTCACCAATTACCTCATATTACAGGACAATAGATGAATGGATGAATGACCATCAGGGAGCTGATGGCAGTAGCATTGGCTGGTCAATAGCAATGCCTGAATTCGAAGGAAGAATTGAACCGATCATAATTGGAGGAATGAGAAAAAAGGATGATGATTTAAGGCTTCGGGAACCCATTATGGAAAGAATTGATAAGCTTGCAAAGAGGGTAGCAAACTGGATAAAACTAAGAAAAAAGCCTATTCCTGAGCGTAAGGTAGCCTTTATACTCCATAACAATCCCTGTGCTTCAGTTGAGGCTACAGTTGGTTCTGGTGCCCATCTTGATACCCTTGAGTCTGTTGCAAAAATATTTCACCGCATGAAGAAGGCAGGTTACAATGTAAATTTACCTAAAGACGGCAAGGAACTGATTGAAACGATTATGGAACGAAAGGCAATTTCTGAATTTCGCTGGACAACTGTTGAGGAGATAGTTGACAAAGGCGGGGTTCTTGCCTTTGTGGAAAAAGAGACATACCTTGAATGGTTTAATGAACTTCCTGAAAAGACAAGGGAACGGCTGGCCGAGGCGTGGGGTAATCCTCCCGGTGAAGCGAAGGATGGTGTTCC
>JBFMAM010000402.1:0-1704 GCA_040755805.1 Nitrospirota bacterium | reverse complement strand
TGTAATGGAATCCATTACCATTCTTCTCATGGTAATCTTTGGAGGAATGGGGAGCATACAGGGTTCAATAGTGGGAGCTGTGATTCTGGTTGTGCTTCCCGAACTTCTGAGGTTCCTGGGAATACCATCATCCATTGCAGCGCCCTTAAGACAAATGATTTACGGATTGCTCCTTGTGATTCTTATGCTCAAAAGACCACAAGGGATAATAGGAGTTTACAAGTTCAAATGAGTTTATGAGTTGGTGAGTCGATGGATTTAAAAAATAAAAATATCTTGCAAATAAGAAATCTGGTTAAGGAATTTGATGGATTACGGGCAGTTGATGACCTTTCTCTTGATGTCCAAAAGAATACCGTTATTGCATTGGTAGGACCTAATGGTTCGGGCAAGACCACGTTTTTTAATATAATAAGTGGATTCTTAAAGCCCAATAATGGCAATATTATTTTTTACACAAACAACTCATTAACTCATCAACTCACTAAACTCAGTCCACATAGAATATCAAGGTTGGGCATCTCACGGACATTTCAGAATATCAGGCTTTTTCCTCAAATTACGGTTATGGAGAATATGTTGCTTGCCACAAGATATGAAAGAGGCGAGAGTTTACTATCAGCAATCCTTCAATCAAAGATGATGAAAGATGAGGAACGAAGAAACAGGGAGAAGGCTTTAGAATATCTTGAACTGGTCGGTATTGCAGAAAAGAAAGATGAACTTGCACAGAATCTATCCCATGGACAGCGGAAATTACTTGAGTTAGCCAGGGTACTGGCAACAGAAGCAGAACTATTTTTGTTAGATGAACCAACCGCAGGGGTCTTCCCTGAGATGAGATTCAAGATACTCAATCTACTCAATAAATTAAGGGATGAAGGTAAGACGATTTTATTCATAGAACACGATATGAAAGTAGTTACAGGAATCTCTGATAATATCATTGTGCTGAACTATGGTAAAAAGATTGCTGAAGGACATCCTAAAGAGATTATAAAAAATGAAAAGGTCATAGAAGCCTATCTGGGCAGGAGGCGCGGAAGTGATCCTTGAAGTAAAAAACTTAACTGTATATTACGAGACTGTCCTTGCTCTGAATAATATCTCCCTTAATGTAAATGAGGGAGAGATTGTGGCAATGATAGGACCAAATGGCGCAGGAAAATCCACTGCCCTGAAGGCAATCTGTGGTTTATTAATACCCCAATCAGGAGATATTCTATTTGGAGGAGAAAGGATAAACGGCAAACAGCCATATCAGTTAGCGGAAAAAGGGGTGTGTCTTGTGCCAGAAGGGAGAAGGGTCTTTACTTCTATGAGCATCTTAGAGAATCTGGAAATGGGTGCTTATCTAAGAGATGATAAGGAGGTTTTGAGAAAAGATATTGACAAGGTATTTGACTTATTTCCTGTGCTTAAGGAAAGACGGAGGCAGAAAGCAGGAACATTAAGTAGTGGAGAACAGCAGATGCTCGCTATTGGTAGGGCACTGATGTTAAGGCCGAAAATGCTTTTGTTGGATGAGCCATCCCTGGGGCTTTCGCCTAATTATGTGGATACTGTATTTGAAAAGATAAAGGAGATTAACAAAGATGGAACTACCATTCTTCTTGTGGAACAGAACGCCAGAATGGCATTAGAATATGCAGATAGAGGCTATGTATTTGAAATAGGCAAAATCGCCTTTAAAGACGAAGCAAG
>JBFMAM010000401.1:0-1718 GCA_040755805.1 Nitrospirota bacterium | reverse complement strand
AATACGCAACAGCCTTCTCTTTCCCGTATAATTCAAGCTTAATCTCAGTAAATTTATCCCCATCCTTAACATCCTTCTCAGGTATAAAAAGCTCGGACATAAAAGGAAAACATATCCATTTCCTGAAAATACGCATCCGATGCAATAATCCACATACCACCCAGTTATGTCCCTTTATATATCGGATGTTCCGCGATAGATCAAACACTCCGACAGAGTTGAACATCTGTAAAATCAACGAGTTAAGCGATGTGAGTTTAGCTTTTTTCTACTGACTACATTTGCTCCTAAGTGAGGAAGTACTTTAGGCCAACGCACACCAGCAGCCTTAAGTAATCTAGCCAATATTGGGCGAGGGGTGGGAATACGATGGCAAGACCCATGCCCTTTGATAACCATCTCCATCGAGCATAACGTTGATAACTGCTCCAATCCTTCTTTTACTAAAGCTTCTTCATCCTCTTTCAAGCGTAATTTCCTTCCATCCGCTTCAACCTTCAACCAATTATCTATCTTTAAACGTTCAATCCTACTATTGAGTTTATTAATTGCTGTCTTTACCTTTGCCCTTGGATGCTCAGTTAAATATATGTTCTCCTTTTCACATAATTCTGAAATGGCTTCTTTTTTCTCCTTGCGTGTATGAGCTATCTCCTCTACCCGCTGTGGATTACGCCTTAAAATATAACGTATCCCTTCATAATCTACTTCACAAATATCTTTGTCAAACAATCCCATCTGAAAAACTCCTGCCTTTAACAACTTTTCAATCTGAGGCTTAGTAATAGCAGTAATATAGTGAAAATTTGCACCTTTTAGCTCTGCAATTTGTCCACTTTTGATCATTCCACGATCCCCTACAAACGTCACTCGTTCACATCCAAACTGCCTGGCTGCTTTCTTAACTTGGCTGCCAAAAGTATCAAAATCACGAGTATTTCCTGTAAAAACTTCTATTGAGACCGGGATTCCAAACTCATCGCAAAGTAATCCCACAACTACTTGTTTCTTACCAGATTTCTTGTCCCGACTATATCCCCAATCTGCCAGCTCATTGTGAAACCCTTCTAAATAACTACTGGTAACATCATATAAAAATAACTCCGGCTTTTTCCCTTTGTGTCGTGCCCTGAACAACCTATTCTCTATTCGTTCCTGGACAACTGATAACCAGGCCAAGTTTTTATAAAGATGATCTTCATTAAATCCTTGCCTCATTCCCAAAATATCACATCCAGCATGTACTTGTGCCAAGCCTACCGCTGAGAGTCGAGAACCCTGATCAATCACCCGTGATATCACTTGCCACAACGCTAACTTTCCTCCACGTTCTGTACCCAACGCCTTTTCCATTCCTAATTGTTTAGCTACCGCATAGACTACCCAACAAACCCCTATACTCTTCCCTTGTTTAAGTTCCACATCATCTTTAAGAGATTTCAACACGGTCAGATCATCTTTATACTCAAGTGCCAATTGCAATGCCATTACTTCTTTGGGATTACAGTGGGTAAGATTAGCGATAGTCCTGTTTTTAACCCTTCCATCTTCCCGATAAGATTCTCGAAGAAGCTTACAGCGATGAGATATTTTACCTCTTTTTGTTTTAGTAAGGACTTCTGTTATATACATGACTACATACTGAGACAAAAAAAGCACAACCCTTTATGTTTCAAACAGTTGTACAAAATGAAGGGTGGAACATCCGTTCTAAAATA
>JBFMAM010000400.1:0-1728 GCA_040755805.1 Nitrospirota bacterium | reverse complement strand
ATTTGGGATGTAATCTCATTATAGCAGCAAAAAAAGCTTAGATTCATTAATCCGTAACTTCCCATTAATTTAAGTAATAGGTATTTTGGATCGTACTTTTCCAAAAGGAAAGCCTATTATTCCTTGGCAGATTAAATTATTTCTTACTTCCAAAAGTCCTTTATCTAGAATAAGTTGTACGAAAAAGGGGGTGTTGTTCTCTTTCCTTTTTGAAATTTTTTTTAAAAATTCGCTTGACAAAAAGATTATTTTATGATATTTTTCATATTACTTAATAAGTAATATGAAAAAGAGATATCCAGGCTGGGTCTTAAAATATAGACGGAAGGGAACAGCAATCCATAAGATAGGAGGGAATTTTTACCTCTACGAAGTGGTAAGTAAGTGGGATAAAGGATTGAAGAGAGCCAGAAAGATTACTAAAGGGTATCTTGGTAAGATAACACCTAAATGTCTGAATGAACCAGGCTACAAAATTAATCGTCCCACCAGCTGTAAAGAATGTGGAGCAAGCCTCTTTTTAATCAAACAGAACAAGGAGATAATAAACAAATTAAAGGAATACTTTCCCAGTCGGTGGAAGGAGATATTTGTCCTTTCAGCCGTCAGACTGATACGGCAGGCTCCCTTAAAACATATGGAATTGCATTACCATGATAGTTGGTTGTCAGAAGAGATTCCGGGAGCTTGCTTAAGCAAGAATATTTTGCATCAGATACTGGAAGTTATGGGGCGAAATAGAGGGACTATAGTAGAGTTTTTAAAAGGGTTTATCTGTGGAGACGAGAATCTTCTGATTGATCTGACCCATATATTTTCCTTATCGGGGAATATGGTTTTGGCAGAGAGGGGATATAATAATCAATTGGATTTCACTCCGCAGGTCAATTTACTTTTCATCTTTTCCTTTGATCAAAAGATCCCTTTATTTTATAGGATACTGCCGGGGAGTGTCCGAGATGTCACTTCCCTAAAAGCGACCATTCGAGAAAGTGGTATAAAGGATGTGATAATTATAGGAGACAAAGGCTTTTGGTCTAAAGATAACGGTCGGTTATTAGACAAGGAAGATCTGCGGTATGTACTACCTTTAAAAAGGAACAGTCATTTGGTAGACTACGGAATTATAAAGGAAGGGACAAAGAAGGGTTTTTCTGGCTACTTTAAGTTTAAAAAGAGATTTATATGGTATTATAATTGTGGAGAGGCATTAGCGGTGTGGGTTTTTGTGGATGATAGTCTTCGGGTAGAGGAAGAGCAGGATTATCTTGGTCGGATAGAGACTCATCCGGAATTTGGGTATACAATAGAAGGCTTTCACCAGAAACAGTATACCTTCGGAACAATTGCTTTGATAACAAACCTTAAAGGAACATCGGCTCCAAAAATCTTTGAGTATTTCAAGAGTAGGGTGGCTATAGAACAGATGATGGATAGCTTTAAGAACACTCTGGAGGGAGATAGAAGTTACATGAGGAATGATTATGCTATGGAAGGTTGGATGTTTATCAATTATCTTTCTCTTGTCTATTATTACAAAATCTATCAGCAATTAATTGAGAAAGATCTCTTGAGTAGATACAGTCCTTCAGATGTGCTATTATATCTAAGTAAATACAGGAGGGTAAAAATTTCAACCTGCTGGATGGACCTTGAAATACCAAAACAAACCAGAAAACTGATAGAAGATTTGGGCTTACATATTACTTAAAAATTGGGAAGTTACGG
>JBFMAM010000399.1:0-1731 GCA_040755805.1 Nitrospirota bacterium | reverse complement strand
CGCTATTCTCTACAAATATTTTTGTTACAAATACTGTGTCAGATACCAACGCTAATGGGCATCCGAACGCGAGAAATCTTAAGCTTCTTGTCATTCACGGTGACGCAATGATGGATCTCGTCCATGAGCTTTATAGGAGGGCTGCGGATGAAGCCTGAAAGAAGGTCACAATTACTCCTAGGGGTTACTCGATCAAAGGCAAAGATGTACGAATATGGAGTTCCTGAAGAGCATCATATCAAAATTATTCGAGATCCATCAAGGCTTTTTACTTTGGCTATAGGCTTGCTAGGCGATCACGCAGCGCGAACAAATTCGGAAGAGGTCAAAGAGATTTATCTGAAGGAGTTACAAAACCACCTTCAGTTTTCGGCTCACTTTTTTGATGCATTTTTGCAGTCTCGACTTAATGCAGATCTTAAACCCTATCTCTTGCTTTTAGGAGCTGCTTCCTACTTTTTATGTGATTTGCCTGGTAGTTCAAGTGTCCTAGCAAACCGCCTCGGTAAGGACCACTATGATCTAGAGTGCTTAGGACTGGAAGATTTGCTGCGTTGGCTCCTTCAGAGAGATTTTTCAACATACTTTGATGAATCAGAAGGAATCTATGCAGAATACATTAATGGAATTTCACAATGGATTGTACACTATTTTGAGAATGGTAATGGTGAGGATACTCTTTTTGAATTGACTAATCATCTCAGAAAGGCCGCTTACGTTAGTGGTACACCACGACAGTTACTTTTTGCCGATGTTATCAGTGCTGTTGTGAAGAAACTTTATATGAATTCTGGCTGGTACTGTTTACCACGTTATACTGACCTTAGTGTTGAACAATGGCAAAATGCGCTAAAGAAAGACACTTTCGTTCGAGAATTATGGCCAGCCCAACACCTTCTTGGTGAGCATGGTGTTTTTCGAGGGAAGTCAGCAGTAATTCAGATGCCGACGAGTGCAGGAAAAACCAAAGCTACTGAAATTATTATACGTAGTGCTTTTCTTTCAGAGCGGACGTCCCTTGCTGTGATCGTCGCTCCATTTAGATCCTTGTGCCATGAAATCAGAAACAGCCTCATTGAAGCTTTTCAAAATGAGTCTGTGAATATAGATGAACTTTCAGATGTGTTTCAATTTGATTTTGAAATTGAGGAACTGTTAGGAAGAAAGCAAATTCTCATCGTTACTCCTGAAAAGCTAATCTATGTACTCCGCCATGTTCCTGAGTTGGCTCAAAATATTGGCTTACTAATCTATGATGAGGGACATATGTTCGACAACGGAACGCGTGGGATCACCTACGAACTACTCCTGACATCACTTAAGTCAATGGTTCCGAAAGGAATTCAGACAGTATTAATATCAGCAGTAATCAGTAATGCCGAAGCTGTCGGTAATTGGTTAAATAAGGAGGATTTCGAAGTAGTCTCTGGTACTAACCTAATACCAACTTACCGAACGGTAGCCTTTGCTAGTTGGTTGGACCAACTAGGACGTTTAGAATTCGTGACCACAGAAGATCCTAATAACGTGGAGTTCTTTGTCCCGAGAATTATCGAAGCGCAACAACTCCAACTTAGAATAAGAGAGCGCAAGCAGCGCTTATTTCCAGAGAAGAATGATGGGCAGACTATTGCACTATATCTAGGAGACTGTTGAAAAACTCCAAACAATAATAACCAAAAATAGATATTTTTAGCATAACAGGAAGGAAAATAGAGATATTTGTAGAAA
>JBFMAM010000398.1:0-1731 GCA_040755805.1 Nitrospirota bacterium | reverse complement strand
GGAAGGATATAAGCTGGTATCAGATTACACAGCGATATCTTGGAAGGGGAGATAACAGCAAGCAAAAAGAACAATGCCTTGAGCATGAGTGGGAGTATTACAGAATATGTAAAATTTGTAAGAAAAAGGAGATAGATGAAAGAAGCACTATCAATCTGGGTTGATGCTGCTCTACATGCAGAAAGGGATAGAGTAGCCTGCCAGGTAAGGTTATCTCATCTGGCAAAGCAGAATATAAAATGCCATGACACAGAAACCTTATTTAAAAAGGTCTGGGAACACGAGAAATGGCTTGATAATCGGATAGCTGAAATGATTAAAACACATCCTACCTACCCGTGGTTTTCTCGGATTAAGGGCTGTGGACCTGAAAACATGCCCAAGGTTATTGGCCTTATCGAAAGTTTTGGGAAATACTACGATGTAGATGATCCTGAGATACCGGATCCTGTTAAGGTGATTCCGGTACTGAGGACTATCCAGAAGGATGGCAAGCCTGTCGAGGTAAAACAAGTCTTTGTGCGTGCTATTGAAAGATTTACAATGCCTTCTAAACTCAGAAAATTTGCAGGGCTTTACCCTGGTGCTAAAAGACAGGCCGGAAAGAGACTTGAATTTAATATTGAACTCAGGACAATGCTTTACAGACTGCTTATAAGTTTTATGCGAGCACAGAATAGATACTATGAGTTCTATCTGAAATACAAAGATTGGCTTATAAAAAAGAGAGCAAAAGAAGGTTTGCAGATAGTTTCTACACCAAAAGGAAAATATTGCCCAAATTGTAAAGAAGAAAAAGGAGTAAAATCTGCAAAATACTGCAAAGAGTGTGGAGCAATTCTTACAAGAAAAAAGGAATCAGAAGGCATATTGTTTTTAGGTCATCTTGATGCGATGTGCAAAAGAAAGATGATACAGCTTTTCTGTGATCATCTTTGGAGCGTTTGGCGGAAGGCTGAAGGCTTATCTGTAACAAAGCCTTATGTTATAGAAATATTAGATCATACAGACTATATTGATCCCTGGAAGATGTGTGATCGTAAAGAAAAATAAGCTATCGAAATCAAGAAACCCGGAGAGCTGGAGCAAGCCATAACCTTAGAGAAACCCACGAGTCTTGAGCGAGCCAAGACTAAGGAGAAACCCGTCGAATTAGAGCGAGCCATGAGGTGGAGAGAAACCCAAAAAAATAAAGCGAGCCACCTTGTTTGAGAAACCCATAGATATGGAGTGAGCCAACGTCGCTGAGAAACCCATTAGTGACGAGCGAGCTATATGTGACGAGAAACCCGTTAAACTGGAGCGAGCTATGAGTTTTGAGAAATCCATCAATGATAAGCGAGCCAAGACTAAGGAGAAACCCATGTGAAGGGAGCGAGCCATGATCTTAATTGACAGTAAAGCAAAATACAAACGCTATCTCGACTATCTCTGGGGAACAATTGTAATTTTGCGTGCAGACAAAAGATGTGAACTATGCTATAGAGCCTCAAAACTTGAAGCACATCATTATTTTACCCGCAGAATGCATGGAAATACTCGTTGGGACATAGATGTAGGGGTTTGCCTCTGTCATGGTTGCCATCAGTGGAAAAGCCTGAGCCACAGTGAAACCATGAGAGACTTGATTATAAAACGCATCGGCCAGAAGGAATTTGAAAACTTAAAAATCAGGGCTTCCATGGTGGGGAAAATAGACTTCAAGATGTGGGAACTGGTGCTGATGTCCGA
>JBFMAM010000397.1:0-1749 GCA_040755805.1 Nitrospirota bacterium | reverse complement strand
AGAATTAGAGAATTTGCATAATCAACTGATCCTGGAAAATACTAAAAAGGTCGATATTATTGCCCCTCTGGCAAAGGCAGAATTTGTTGCAGAAGATGATAAAAATTACCTTATCATTCAGGAGGGCCGGGTTCTTCCATCGGAATATCATGATTACGGTCTTTCTGACTTGAGGGACAGAATATTCGAATTAAATAGCCATTCTCTTCAACAGCTCTGTTCAAAAATAGGTGTCCCCATGAGCTATGCAGGGAAATGTGAAGCCGGGGTCAGGGAGTTTAATATCAGACACTGGTTGGAGAAAGCAGACGGGAACAGTATGTTCAGGTGTATGGTAGATGGAAGAGATTCCAGGTTAAGGGGTATCATGTCTGAACGTTACAGCCCTGTAGATGACAGCTTCATTGTAGATAATCTGAATAGAGCCATAGAAAACAGCAACCTGAGTAATCCTCTTGTCACTAAAACATACACAGGAGAAGATATGTTGCGCCTCCAGGTTACGGACGGAAAGAAAGCTGTTGTGGGAGATACTACTCTCGGCTTCTTTGTCGGAAACTCGGAAGTGGGCCTTTCCAGGATATATATTGAGATGGGTCTCTATACCTTCACTTGCACAAATGGCCTGAGAGTCCCTGCATTCTCAATGGAGTTCAATAGAAAGCACATAGGCAACATCAGCTATAATATGATTTCTGATAATTTCCAGACTCAGATCGGTAATATTATGAATAATTTCAATCATATGAGAGGCTATATGAGAATAGCGAACCAGATTACTATGAAAAGGCATGTTTTCAACAAGTATATAGAAGAGTCTAAAAATTTCAGTCTCAGTTTTAAAGACAGTATGAAAAGTCGAATCCATCAATTGCCTGCTCAGGGTGTGCTCTGGAATTACGTTTCAGAAATGACGGAAGAGGCCCATAAATACAAAGAACTGGAACGTATGGAGATAGAAAAGCAGGCTGGACTGTATATGGAGCAAGTTGTTAAAAAAGAAGTAAAGAAGGGACGATATGAGCTGGCCACCGTATAACCATTGAACATGTAGTCAGAGAGGCTGTGGCTCTGTCCGTAGTCTCTCTGATTATTATGACAGATTTCCATAAATTTATAATAAGGCAGGTGAGCTTAAAAATGCCGAATAAAATCGTTTTTAATATAAATGGAGAGACTAGAGAAGTTGGCAGAAAGTTCCTGGAAGACTGGTATACAGAGGAGAACCCGTATGATTATGATTACGACTTAATGAAGCAGGAACTCTCCAGAACCACCATAAAAGACCTGGCTGAATTATATATAGATAATGAATTATCTGATACAGACCTGGAAGTGACTTATGAATTAATCCGAGACCCGGAAGATACCGATGTAGCAGACGATTTGATGAGAGATATGTGGGCCATATACGTGGATCTCAGGTGGATGATTCAAAGAGAGGATCTTTTAAAATTTCTTGACGGCCTTATAAGAGGACTTGGATGAAAAGAATGGAGGCTGGAATGATGATGAAATTTGAGTTTGAAAAATATAGCGGGAAAGAGATTTCAGATAATGACTATAATAGCATTCAAATCGTTTATAACTATCATCCGTCAATAGCAGACGTAGGGGGCAAAAATCAGTTGGCTCAGTTATATTGCATAGGCGGGATGCGTATAATCGACGATATGTTACCAACCGCTCTGTTTTGCCAGAAGTTGGATGAGGAGCTGGAAAAATTGAATTCTCGGATTGATAGTTTAT
>JBFMAM010000396.1:0-1769 GCA_040755805.1 Nitrospirota bacterium | reverse complement strand
ACCAACTTCGAAGTAAAGGAAAAACTCCAGAATATTGCATGGGTGACTAATGTAGAAGAAAAGGGACTTGGAGAGTATGTTATAAGCTATCCTGAAAATACTATATATTTAGCAAATAGCATAAGTCAGAAAGGTAATTTTCAAATAATTAACTTTTCACCATATTCAATAACGGTGAAATATTCGAAATAAGGAGGGGATGTTTTAGGCTTATTCAGTAATAATCTTTTAAAGAGGAGGGAGGAAATGATGAAAAATTGGAAACTATTATCTGTCTTTATCTGTATCGTCTTCCTGGGGGGATGTGCCGGGGTAGCAAAGATTGACCCTACAGCATTCATAATTGATACTGGGGAGATGGAGAGGATTCCCGATATCTGTAAGCTGGCTTATGAAAGGGCAATACCAGGTGTAGCGGTTGTAAATTTTACTAACAATACTACTTTTGATTATGCAAAGATGGTGCAGGCAAGTGTTCGGGGTACAGGAGAGAGGACAGCCGTTGGTGGGGCCGCTGTTGGTGTCGGACCTGGTGTAGCAGGAGTTGTCTGGGGAGAAAAAGAGAGAGCACAGTTTCAAGCAGATTCCCAAAGGATAGAGCGCGAAGTAAATGTAAAGCTCGGTGAAAGTGTAGAGGACGGCGTTATTAATGAATTGGTAAATATGGGAGGCGCGAAGGTCTATACCCGTTCAGAAATGCAGAAAATCCTTTCAGAACATAAGTTTCAACAGTCGGGACTAGTAGATGATAAGACACTAATCCAGATGGGCAAACTTGCTGGAGTCAAATATATCGCCACAGGTTCAGTAAATAATGTGAACTTATCTTATAAGACCTTCGAGGAGGCTAAAAAAGGGGCATCTCAATACCTGGGACTTCTGGGTAGTGCATTAGCTGCTGGTTTGGAGACACAGGAAGGATGGAATATATCGACAGATGTTGCAGTAAGGATTCTCGAAGTAGAAACAGGAGAGATATTATTCTCTAAGGTTATAAGTGGAAAGGAGATAATAGGAAAGATCCCATATCCAAACTATGATGCCCTGATTGGTGGAATGAAGAAGGCTGCTGCAAAAGGGCTCGAGGATGCAAGGCCGCAACTCTCAAAATATTTTATGGTAAAAGGATATATCCTACAGACCAGGACAAGCCCCGATGGCAAGGAAAAGAGTGCGCTAATAAATATAGGAGAAAAGCAGGGACTAAAACCAGGCTCTAAAATAATCGTATACACATTCCAGGAGATAAAAGACCCATTCACCGGAAAGTCTACGTGTGATAAAGTAAAACTTCCTGTAGAGGCAGCGGTAACTGATCAGGTTCAGGAGGATAAAGCATGGCTTATAATAAAGGGGGACCAAGCCCAGATCCGTAGGGTTTGTGCAGGTCAGCTTGTCGAGAAGGCGCCAATGGAAGGGCAGCCGTTTTTTAAAAAGTTAGGATATTAAAATCGATCCTTAACTTAATGAGGAGGGTACGTTATGAGAGATTTGGTGAAGGTTTTGACAGTAGTCGCAATTATCCTTTTTGTCTATGGTTGTGCAAAGAAAGAGGTTGCAAGATGCGTTACTCCCGAGGACAATCCTCCGCATCACTATTTAATGGGTATGGGAGCGTTAGAGAAAGGCCAGCTTGATATAGCAAATGCTAAGTTTGACAGAGCAGTTTATTGTGATGAGAAATTTTCATTAGCCTACTGCGGACTTGCTATTGTCACAGCAGAAAAGACAAAGGATCAGACTGATGCGGGATTTAGAAAAGTAGAAAC
>JBFMAM010000395.1:0-1782 GCA_040755805.1 Nitrospirota bacterium | reverse complement strand
GACTATTGAAGAAGTGAGCCAAGGGGAAGAGGTCATAGAAGATGGTGACTTGCCTGCTGATGTGAGTGAACCAGCAGGCACTCCTGTTGTAGAAGAGCAGCCTGTCGATGAAATAGTAAATAATTCTACACATAAGGAAATTACTCAAGAGAATAATTCGGAAGTTGTCGAGCCAAGTGATGAATTAACGACTAATCAGTCACAAACAACTGAATTAGAAGAGAAGCGTCAAGCCGTCTTAACACAGTTGGGACAAGTGAAGGACTTGACGGATAAGGAAGTCTTCCGTGAGCGCATTCTACAAGCGGATTCTGTAGAAGATTTATCTGAATTATCTAGCCAGATTGACGCTGTTGCAGAGGCAAATCAGGCACAAAAGCAAGAGTCTGTTACTGAAGAAACTAAGGAAGCATCAGCTAAAGACACGGATAACTCTCTACGTGATATTCCTAACAATACACCAGAAGTACCAACTAAAACGACTGATAACCCATCAGCAACAGGTCATGAAACATCAACAACGCCTGACGAAGCGACATTGAAGTTATTGTCTGACTTAAGTGATGTCTTAACCATCCAACAACAAGATGATATACGTGCGGGTAAGCGAACGATTGAAGATGCATTAAGTGAATCATTCCTTCGACAGAATGCCCTTAGCCAAGGTGCAAATATTCATGTAGAGAATATTCAAGCGGCAGCTGGGTTAAAGTTAGGTAAGCATAAGGACGGTACATTATATGCTGTAATGAATGCTGACTTAACACAAGAAGAGCTTAAGTTATTCCAACCATTTACTACGAATAACAAGGTGAATGATGTATT
This sequence comes from Nitrospirota bacterium, assembly GCA_040755805.1. Classification (GTDB taxonomy): domain Bacteria; phylum Nitrospirota; class Thermodesulfovibrionia; order Thermodesulfovibrionales; family SM23-35; genus JBFMAM01. The sequence continues at coordinate 957 of JBFMAM010000395.1, read as the reverse complement.
CGATCGCTTAAAGAGTCTAAAAGATAAAAATATTATCTCTGATATGGAATATCACATGGCTCGTTGGGAGACCTATCGTCGTCTAAGAGATAGTGATACGGGTGTTGATTTAAGAAAGAGACATAAAAATTCCCCTTTTGCTGAACGACACTGGCGTACTATAAATAATGAATCTGGACGTAAGTTATCATCTGCGGAAAGAAATTTTTTAAATAGTAATTTACGTAATGAGAATATTGTAACACTTCCTTCAAGTACGATTTTGCGAAATAAAGCTGGAGATGTTGTAGCTAATACGGAACTAAATGCAATTAATGACCTTATGCGCCAACTAGAAGAAGTTGTTAAGAAGCGATTTGAGACGAAGAAGCACACTTTCCTGCCATCGACTAATAATTCTGGGACAGGAAGTAGCTTCCAGCAACCTGGTGTAACCTATAATGCTGATGGAACTGTGACAGTCACTACATCAGTGACTAAAAATGCCGATAATGGATCTGGTCGTCAGATTGGCTTAGGTCTTAATCTGTCTGATGCCTTGAAAGAGCGTTCGACTGCCACAGGAACTTATAATGGAAAATCCCGTGAGACATTAACTTCTACCCAAGAAGGTTACTTAACAGGAGATTATGAAACGGATTATAATAAAAGCTCTAAAGGATCACGAACGGCTGATTTCACATTAACATTCCGACAAAATGGAACAAAGATACAAGAAGAAGGTAAACTAGCTGCCCATGTTCTCTACAGTGCCTATGAGATGCAGCACGAGCCGGGTTCCTATATTGAGACGCAAGAATATAATGATATAGCTCGCAGAATTACAGAATATCTGAACTTAGTCACTGAGTTAGAATCGACGAAGAAAAAAATTACTGAGACAACACGAAAAATAAATGATTTTAACCAAAAAATAGATGCGATTGATCAAGATAACTATAGCCGTGAACAGCATAG
>JBFMAM010000394.1:0-1784 GCA_040755805.1 Nitrospirota bacterium | reverse complement strand
GCTTTACGGGGTTGATGTGAACATAGTTTCTAAGGCTGCTCTTATCCCTGTGCCTTGAGAATACCTGAACAATTTCGGCAGGTAGTCCCATCTCAAAAAGATGAGTAACGAATGAATGCCTCATAACCTCGTTCTTTGTTATCCCACGCCCTACATGTCTTGCCCAGATAATATCTAAGGTGTGTAGTGGATATCCCTTACCTGTTTTTGGATTTGTAAACAGGAATGTAGAGGGAAGCTTATCCTTACGGTTCTTGAGAGCTATGTTATAGGCTCTATCCGACAACGGTATCGGCCATTTGTTTTTGCCTTTTGTGTTGTTGTGGAATACCGTCCCTGAGTATCCATGCTGAATGATAGCTATCCTGTTTGAAAAGTTAATGTCACCCACCTTGATTGCACAGAGCTCATTAGGTCTCAGTCCTGTTTCACACCCAAACTCGAATATATCCCGATGAGTTTCTGGAATGAGCTTTAGAATCTCTTCCTGTGATTGAATATCTACCGCCTTTCTCACGATGTCCTCACCTTCGACTTTAGGGAATACCACCTGCTCTTTGATGATACCGTTTCTGAGCATCCACATAAAGAATATATGAAGTACCCCCATTATCCTTTTCCTTGTGTTTATGGATACCCTTTGACCCAGAAACCTTTTAAACTCGCTTATCTGTTCGTATCGTATCTCCCTGACATCGTATGCACCGAAAAACTCATTGAAATGGTTATGAACATAACTCCTGTATGTCTTCAATGTCTCAGGGGCTAAAGCCCCAGCCCTCACTTCATCTTTTATCTCTTCGAGCCATACCATCACCTGATTGTCAAATCTCTTTGCCTTACTGTCGATTAACCAATCTGTTGGGTTAAAGGTTTTGCTGTTAATAGCATGGTTAATCTGAGTGAGCATCTTTATAGCCCGCGGAAAGTTTAAAGGCTCACCATCGGTATATCTATAAAACCTGCGATGTTTCCTTTTCCAGTAGACCATCACATGGCAGAGACTATACCCGCAATTACAGACAGCCTTATTCAGCGTTTTACTGCATTTATTACAAACAATAATACCCTTAACAGTAGCCCTGAGCTTTTCCCAGGATACCTCGGCCTCTAATCTCTTTCTCTTTTCTCTTATTGCCTTAAGACCAGGGCTTATCCTTTGTTTAGAGCTTTTCCCTTCCTGCACTTCCCCTTTCGTTTCGTTTCTAATTATATGTGCCATGCTAACCCCCCCTTAGCTCAAAAAGAAAGGGATAGGGTACTATTCCTATCCCTTTATGATTTGTTACTTTCTCTGAACTGCGTAGCCTTTAGATTTCAAAACCCTAAGAGTAGAATTACCTTCAAAACTAAGCCCAAAGTGCTTACAGGCTTCCACTCCAGACTTAAAGGTATGGGTCTCACCAGTAGGCGTTGTTACAGTTATCTCATGCCCACTGTTAGACTTAGAGACTGCCCTCTTTTTGCCTACCTTGATATAAGAGTTATCTGAATCCCATGACCAGCTTGTGTAACCTAATGTGGTTAGCTCTTTCAACAGGGTTTGAGCAGAACCTCTAAGCTTCTTTTCAATCTCAGCCTTTTCCTGTTCTTTTAGCTTTGCTAATTCGACCTCTAAGGATTCCTTTTTCTTTTGAATGGCTTCTAATGTCATTGTGTTCACCTCCCTTTGTTCGGAACATAGCTCCAAATATCGTTTATGTCAAGAGGTTAACGTAATTTTAATAAAACATTAAAATTACATATATATTGTCCATTATCCTTATAAATCAAAACAACATAAA
>JBFMAM010000393.1:0-1801 GCA_040755805.1 Nitrospirota bacterium | reverse complement strand
TATGTTTAATAGCACATCAGGGGGTTTCGGTTCAAGATTAAAGGTTTTTGCAATTGCCCTAACCTCGTCCTCTGTTTCCGGTAGTGGGCTATATACTACTTCCTCCCAGTTTATTTTCTCTTTGTCTGTTTTATCCTGCTTTGGAATTATAGTGATTCCTCTATATACATATCGTTCAGAATCCATTGCAAAGAGTGTCTGCTCTGTCTTTCCTTGCTTATATGCAACATATCGTGGGTCTTCTTTATTATAAATTGGATTGCCCAACGCAAAGAGAGGCTTTTCAGTCTGAGATGGCTTCAACATACGGGTTAGGGCAAGTGTTGTGGCAGACTGAGCATATGTTATTGAACATCTGTCTCCTACATACAGGCTATCTTTATAATCTTCTTCTGGTTTTATCATCAGTGCCTCAAAGGGTAATAATCCCAATATCCCGTCAGGGACAATAATTATCTTTTCAGTTTCTTTTATCTCCTTAACTGCCTCAGAAAGGAGGATATCATAAAGCTCTTTTGCTATTTTTACTGAAAATTTATGGTATTGCCCTGTGTTTAGGGGTTCCATAAATGCCATAACCTTCTCCTCAAGTGTCTCTCTACTTGTAGGTATTTTGATAAGATTTTTTACCCCACCTTTCCTCACTATGAATAGATAAATCGTATTATCTCCAATAGCATACTCAAGGAGAACTTCGTCATCTTTTAAAGGCAACTCCTCTGGTGGAATAGGTTTTGGATAGTGAAGAGCTGCATAAATAGGGTATTCTTTCCTTGTCTTTGAGATAAAGGTATCGAGTTCTTTTTTCAGTTTCTCCTTTCTTTCAAGGAGTTCCTTAAACGCAGTTTCACCTTTTTTATATGTCTCATCCCACCGATTCTCTATGGCAGATAGTTGATTCAGGATATCTTCTTCTTTTTCCCTTATCTCAGAGGGAAGTTCTGTCCTTGCATATCTTTTGGCAGACTCTGCCATTGCCTCAAGGAGTGCCCTTGCCTTTGTTGCCTCTGAGAAATAAAAGGCATTTGATACTAAATCCTTACCATAGAGAATGAATTCATCATCTATTTTTTCGCCTTTAATTGCTCTCTCTGAAAGTGTTACAAAAAGTCCTCTGTATGAACGGATTCGACCACCCCCATAGCCTGCACCAAAGAATCCTGCTTTTTCCTTAACCTTTTGTCTCATCCCCTCTGATATAGAAACAGCCTTTAAAAATTCCTGTGAAGCTTCCTTCAGCAAACCAATACCTTTTAATGCAAGACCATTCTGTGTATGGAACTGTATACGGTAGGGGTCGTGGGCATTCCATTCAGGCCCCATTTTCTCAAGGAGCTTAAGTGCCTCTTCATATCTGTCCGTAGCAAGATAGACATCTACTAAACCGGGCTCGCCTTTCCATTCTATCCCTCCTGTCTTTTCCCTTTCCTTTTTTGACTCAATGAATTTATTCTCTGCATCTTTGTATCTTTTCTGGAAAAGATAAACAAAGCCGATATTACTTAGGCTCGTTGCTATGTCTCGAGGAATATTGAGTTCCCTACATATTCTCAGTGCCTCTTCATAGTAAGAGAGAGCTTTATCATATTGACCAAGGGATTTGTAAACGGTACCAATGTTATTGAGGCTTGTAGCTATACCCTGAGGGGCGTTTAGTTCCCTATCTACCTTCAGTGCCTCTTCATAGTAAGAAAGGGCTTTATCGTATTGACCAAGGGAGTCGCAAACTTTACCGATGTTATTGAGGTTTGTAGCTATATACCGAGGAATTTTGAGTTCCCTGAATATCTTTAAAGCTTCC
>JBFMAM010000392.1:0-1818 GCA_040755805.1 Nitrospirota bacterium | reverse complement strand
AGTCCATATTTTGTGCTCAGATAATCAGAGATACCTACCTTTTTGCTATTTTCCATTTCTTTTAGACGTTCTTCTTGCTCTCTATCAAAATATTTTATTCCTGAGTACTTTCTCTTAACTTCTACGCCTGCAAAGGCTGCTATTACCTTCCTGCTGAATAGTTCCAGTTGTAAGGTCCTAAATTTATCGACACCCTCAACTTCGGAAAAACCCTTTATTATCGCAATCACTTCATCTGATACGGGATAAAAACAGTAATTCGATTTAGAACAAAACGCCCTACGGGCGAATTTAAACAGGTAACATAATACCACCACATTTCTCACAACTAAATCGTGGTGGAACAGATGGATCACCAGGGTCAAGGATGTCAAAAAGATTTACCACATCTGCTGGTATATCTTCTTTTGTATTACACTGGGAGCAGATATAACTGACCTTCCCATTTTGGATTTTCCATGAGCTCTTTATCTTTATCCTCTTTCGTATCTTCTTCATCTTCTACGACAGGTGCATCTCTGCTAAAGTTATATATATCTCCATACTCAGGATGCCATATCCTCCATAATTCCATTTCGTCTTTACAGTGGGGACACTTTAACGGGTCTTTACCAAAACTGGCTATTAATCTCTCTCTCCAGTTCATGTTCTTGGATAACCCACTTATAAATTCAAAACTACTCTGTATGAATTTTTTGCATTTCTTTAGACACTCTATAGCTATACTTTTTGTCCGTCTTGCATATAGTCCATAATGACGAACCATCTTGAACCCTTTGGGAGGTATGTGGTCTATCAATCGTATGATAAATTCGTCTACATCTAATGTCTTATATTCCCTTTTACCTGTTTCATGGCTCTCATACCAGAAGGTAACCTTTTTACCATCATATCGAGTTATCCTATACTCTGCCAATGCAGGACGGGCTACATATCTGCCTATATACCGTGCTGCATACCGAGAGGATGTCATCTTACTTGCACCATTTACATAGAAACCTTCTATATTGTCTTTGAATAAATTGTCTATTAGAATATCATTATCCTTGCTCTTTGGTAATCTCTTTTTAATATCAGTTAGCAGGTAATATTGCCATTTCTTTCTTAATAGGTTGTATGGAAGAAAGGGTATATCGTCCCATCTCTCTTTCCCTGTTAACCCGCCCTCTGTCATAAGGATATGCACATGAGGGTGAAATTTAAGGTCTCTACCAAAGGTATGGACCATAGCCAATATACCAGGAACTGCCTCAGAACCTTTACTCTGGAGAACCTCCAGAGCAGTTTTAGATGCACAGTCCATCATAACCTTTATCAAAGAGCGGTCTTTGAATATTATATCCCGAAGTTCTTCAGGTATAGTGAAAACTATATGACGATGTGGAACATCTATTATCTCATCTACTGTCTTGTCTACCCATTCATCTACATACTTCTTTCCGCAGGAGGTGCAGAAACGACTCTTACAGGTAAAGGGAACCCTTTTCTTTGTTCCACACTTAGTGCAGATATACTCTGCATACCCATTGGAAGGGTCTCTACAGGAGAGCATCTTCTCTACTGATCCAACGATTGAATCCCAGTGAGAAGATTCGTATCTCCTTGATAACCCTTGCTTTAATGACTTCCAATGGTCACGAAATATTGATTTTATTGAATGTGCTGGCAATCAGCTAGATAATACCAATATTTTCAAAAAGTTACAAATTGCAATTTTTATACCTGACTTTTCCCTAAAAAATGTACACTACACATCAAATATATAGAAACTATAGCAGAATCAGGAAGTCTGGGGAAATAAAAAACTTGACATTTTAT
>JBFMAM010000391.1:0-1818 GCA_040755805.1 Nitrospirota bacterium | reverse complement strand
CTGATGATGCAATACTTCTTACTGATAAGGCATTTGCAGGCTCTGATACACTGGCAACATCATATACACTCTCAAAGGCTATAGAAAAATTTGGTGCTGACATAATTATCTGTGGAAAACAGGCAATAGATGGTGATACAGCACAGGTAGGTCCTGAGATAGCAGAGTTTCTGAATATCCCTCATATCTCATATGTAAGAAGAATAGAGGATATTACCCAGAGCTCTATAAGGATTCAGAGGCTGATGGACGAAGGTTATGACATTGTTGATTCGAGACTGCCGGTGCTTCTAACAGTGGTAAAAGAGCTGAATGAACCCAGGTTACCTTCATTAAAGGGTAAGATGGCTGCCAAAAAGGCAGAGATTAAAAAATGGGGTCCCTCTGATATCTTGGCGGATGAAAACAATCTCGGCCTTAAAGGGTCATCAACACAGGTTAAAAATATATTTGCGCCTGAGGCAAGGTCTGGCAAAAAAATGCTTGAAGGCACACCAGAAGAAAAGGTTGATATACTAATTCAGGAACTGAGGCAGCTCAAGTGCGTGTAATTATCAATGTAGATAGGTGCATAGGTTGTGAAGACTGTCTGGCTTCATGTCCATTTGACGCAATCATAATAAAAGAGGGTAAGGCATTTATCAACGAATACTGCAACTTATGCAAGGCATGTTTGCCCATCTGCCCTGAAGGTGCGATAGAAGAGATTGAAGAGGCCTCCAAAAAGTCGCAAGACTTTTTGGAGCACAAAGGAGTATGGGTTTTTGCAGAGCGGAGAGATGGAAAGGTTGTATCTGTTACATATGAGCTTTTAGGTGCGGGCAGAAGGCTTGCTGATGAGCTCAATGTAGAGCTTTCGGCAGCGCTTTTCGGTGCCTCTAAGGAAGATGCAGAAGAACTTATAAGATGGGGTGCTGATAAAGTCTACTTATGTAATGACCTAATCTTTGAGAGATTTAATGACGAACCCTATGCGCAACTTCTTTCAGACCTTATAAGAACCTACAGGCCAGAGATTGTCCTTGCAGGTGCAACACCAATAGGCCGCTCATTTATTCCGAGGGTTGCAGCAAAATTGAGGACAGGACTAACTGCTGATTGCACATCCCTTGCCATTGATAAGGAAACAGGAAACCTTCTCCAGATAAGGCCAGCATTCGGCGGCAATATTATGGCAACCATCCTCTGTCCGAATAACAGGCCACAGATGGCTACTGTAAGGCCGAGGGTAATGAAGCGCGGAGAATATATCAAAGGTAAAACGGGAGAGATTATACATATTAACTCCGAGAATATTTCTTCACGAACAAGGGTTATAGATACGATAAAAGAAGTCTCTGATATAACCGTTAATTTACAGGAGGCAGACATTATTGTCTCAGGTGGCAGGGGGCTTGGAGGCCCGAAGGGTTTCGAGCTTCTTAAGGAGTTGGCAGGGCTTCTCGGAGGTGCCATTGGCGCTTCAAGGGCTGCTGTTGATGAGGGATGGATTTCGTATAGTCACCAGGTTGGTCAGACAGGTAAAACCGTCTGCCCTAAAATATATATCGCTTGTGGAATATCGGGTGCAGTCCAGCATCTCGTTGGTATGCAGTCATCAGACATAATTATCGCCATAAATAAGAATCCTGAGGCACCCATATTCAATGTGGCTACATACGGAATCGTTGGAGACCTCTATGAAATTATCCCACTCTTGATTAAGAAGATTAAAGAAGTAAAGGGTATAGGCCTATGTTTTGGGTCGGTAGACAGACGCCCTGCTGAAATGCCAATATAAACGGGGGTTCGCAAGGATACCGCAAATTCAGTGTGTGC
>JBFMAM010000390.1:0-1818 GCA_040755805.1 Nitrospirota bacterium | reverse complement strand
ATATCACCAGTACCTGATGGTGGAAAGAGTTTGAGTTTAAGGCTGAAGAAAAGCATTATCAGAAGTCCACTCCAGAAGACGGGGAGGCTTAGGCCTGTCACTGAGAGTGATGATATAACCCTGTCCGTGATAGTATCTTTTTTATAAGCAGAGATAAAGCCTGAAAACAATCCAACAGGAATGGCAATAATCATAGCGCCCAATGCAAGTTTTAAGGTATTCGGAAATTTAAGTAGGAGATCATCAAATACCTTTCTGTTTGTGTAGTATGAACGCCCGAATTCACCTTTCAGCAGCAATCCTGCATAACTAACATACTGACTTAAGATATCCTTGTCTGAACCTATCTCTTTTCTTATCTTATCAATAACCTCAGGCTGTGCCCTTTCACCAACCATACTTAAAACAGGGTCACCCGGTAGTGCCTTTGTAAGAGTAAATGTAAGGAATGTAACCCCAAACAAAAGCGGGATAAGCAGAAGAAGTTTTTTTATGAGATATATCTTCATATTGCTTCTGAATTGCAAATGTTCTACAGTATTTTGGCAGGTCAGTCCCGAAAGCTTTCGGGATGCCACTACCCAATGGGGTTGTGAGCATATCCCCTATGGGTAGAATCGGGTCTCCTGACCCGAATTGCTTTTGATAGTCAAAAATCGCTCAATTTAGCTATTCTATATCATTTTCTCCTGGTTTTGTTATCATCCTTCAGAACTCGGATTATACACCAAAAATCTTGACTTTTGCCTCTGATTGCTATAGTTTATAAGCCATAGGAATAAGGCTGCACAATGGACGTGCAGAAATAGAACTTAGAAGGAGGTGATAATTTATAAACCTTAAAAAGGACAGGGTTGCATGATGAATGTGTAAAACCAGAATACAGAGGGAGGTGACTTTATGAAGGAAGAGGATTTTGTAAGTAAAGAATTCCTTGAGATAGTAGAATCTCATGGAATAAACAGAAGGGATTTCCTTAAATATTGCGCTGCTACTGCAGCAGTGCTTGGCCTCTCAGAATTGGAATTTACAACCAAGGTTGCCCAAGCAGTGGAGGCTGCCTCTAAGAAACCGCCTGTAATCTGGCTGGAGGGACAGGATTGTGCCGGTTGTACTATATCTTTCACCCAGATCCTTAATCCACCTGCTTCTTCTATAATTCTGGATAAGATATCCCTCAGATATCATGAGACCGCTATGGCAGCCGCAGGCCATCTCGCGGAAAAGGCTTACCATGACACCGTAAAGCAAGGTGGCTATGTGTTAATAGTGGAAGGTTCAGTTCCATCTGCTGATGACCGCTTCTGCATGGTTGGTGGACGGCCTTTCAGGGTAATCCTGGAAGAGGCAGCCAAAAACGCAGCGGCAATCATTGCAGTAGGGGCATGTGCTACCTATGGTGGTATCCCTGCAGCTACTCCATCCAGAGGCATAGGGCTTAATAAGGCTCTGCCTGGTAAGGCTGTTATTAATCTATCAACCTGTCCAGTTCATCCAGACCATCTGGCAGGAACGGTCCTGTACTTTCTTACTACAGGAAAAGCACCTGAACTGGATAAGATCGGACGTCCTGTATGTTATTTTGGGGAATCAATTCATGATAATTGCAGGCGCCGTAGTTATTTCGATGCAGGTAAATTCCTTACAGATTGGAATGACCCAAAACAAAAAGACTGGTGTTTATATAAAAAGGGATGCAAAGGACCAGCTACCTCCTCAGATTGTCCTGTACGGAGATGGAATGACGGGATAAATTTCTGCATAGATTGCGGTGCCCCGTGTCAGGGATGTGCTGAACCCGGTTTTTATGGTGAAATG
>JBFMAM010000389.1:0-1822 GCA_040755805.1 Nitrospirota bacterium | reverse complement strand
CTGATAAATAAAGCCCTGCCATATTCATGTACGGTGCAATAAAATTAGGGACTAAGGATATTGCGTGTTCGAAACTACTCATGGCAGAAGAGATATCCTTCTTTCCCTGATATGCTAACCCCAGCAGATTATAAAGGAAGGCATCAGCATGGTCATTCCTCATGCCTTCCCTGCAGACCTTTATGGCATTGTCGTACCTCTTTTCCTTTATTAAAAAGAGTACAAGTGTAGCCCTGATTTCCATCTGGTCTGGATTTATATTCAGGGCTGTTCTGAATTCCTTCTCCGCAGCACTGCTTTCTCCCATCATGAGATAATATTTGCCGCGCTTCATATAGGTATCCACAAGTTTTGGGTCAAGTTCCTGTGCCTTCCTCATTTCCTTTAAAGCCATGTCATATTCCTTTTTGACCATATACGCAGTTCCGAGAAGGTTGTGTGCAAAGGCATTATCTGGATCTTTTTCGATTGCCCTGTTTATCTCTTTTATTGCCTCATCTGTCCAGCCCTTTTTAAGATTTATAAGCCCGAGTGTCAGGCGTATATCCGATAGATCTGGCCTTGCTGCGGCTACCTTTTGAAGTTCGGTTCTTGCCTGTTCAAGGTCACCCTTTGCGTACAGGGCAAGCCCTAAGAAATAGTATGCTCCGATCAGGCCTGGATTGAATTTTATGGCGAGCTGCAGATTTGCTATTGCCTCATTAAAATTATTTTTTCTGTAAAAAGAGAGCCCTTTAATATAGTATCCCTCTGCCCTCTTAGGATTTTTCGAGATGATATATTCCGCTGTCCTAAGTGCCTCATCAGGCCTATTTGTTTTTATCTGGATAAACCCTATCTTGGTGTATGCAGTCAACTCCTGGTTTCTGTCAATCTCGATGATATTTTTGTAACATCTGGTCGCCTCTTCATATCGGTCTTCCCTCTTTTCAAGGTCGCAGAGTGCATAAAGTGCCTTGATAGATTTCCCATCTTTTGAGAGTGCTCTGTTAATCTCTTCTCTGGCCCTTTCTGGTTTTTTCTCCTGGAGATAAAGCCCTGCGAGCGTAATATATGGTGAGATCTTGTCGGGGTCATTTTTTATAGCCCTGTCTAGAAAGGAATGGGCCTTTTCAAAATTCTTTTTTGCTATATAGACCGCACCCATGACCTCGAGGGCTTCAGAATCGCCTGGCTTTTTATTAAGATATGCCTCTATTTCAATTATTGAGTCATCAAGTTTTTTTCTATCATAATAGCCTTTTATGAGGTAGAGCCTGCCGAGATAAAGATGGGCATCCACAAGTGAGGGCTGGAGTTTCAGTGCCTTTTTTAGTTCTTTTTCTGACGGGTCGAGCTGCCCGGTCTCAAAATATGCGACCCCGAGCTGATACCTCGCCTCAAAGAAATTGGGATCTTTCTCTACTGCGTTTCTGAATTCTATAATAGCCCCGCGATAATTCCCCTCTTTTATGAATGCGATACCCTTTTCGTAATGTTTTCTCCGTGTAGAGGCCGTATCCCCACAGCCTGTAACAAAAACTACAATCATAAAGATTGCAGCAGGCAGAAATATGCTTTTTAATCTCTTATGCAAAGATTATCCATCCTTTTCTCTGTTGTGTTTTTGTGTTTTCTATGAGGCAGCCCATAGATAAATTAGCAGTATCTGTGCCAGCCTTATGTCAGGCAATCTCGAAAGCCTTCGGGACTGACCTATTTTCGTGAACCCGCACCACGGCTATACCCCTGCACATTAGAAAGGCGCGGGGTAAATCGATGAAAATAGCCGAGGCAAGATGCCCCGGCTATATGAGATTTTTGAAAATACATTAGACAGAAT
>JBFMAM010000388.1:0-1822 GCA_040755805.1 Nitrospirota bacterium | reverse complement strand
CTCAACAGGGCAGCCCTTATGATAAGGGAGATTGCTGGTGGAATAATTCATGAAATAATAGATGTGTATCCGGTGAAATATGTGCCTGTACCCATAGAGATAAGATATGAAAGGATAAACAGAATCATAGGGACAGATCTCTCGAATATGGATATGCTTGAAATACTGAATAGGCTTGGTATTAAAACAGAGGATAAGGAAGATGTTTTTATTGTATATCCTCCTGCATTCAGGCGTGACATCCAGAAAGACAGCGATGTAGCTGAAGAGATAGCAAGGTCTTATGGGTATGGCAGGGTTCCAACGAGGATTCCGAGGAGTCCTCTTTCTTCTGGCCGGTTGGATAAAAAAACGATGAATATTAACAGGATAAGGGAAGCAATGAGGAAGTCGGGTTTTACAGAGGTTATTAATTACAGTTTTATGAGCCCCTCGAGTCTCGATATGATTGCTATCCCTGAGTCTGACAGGAGGCGTAATACCATTGTTATAAGAAATCCCTTGAGGCAGGAAGAGTCCTTACTGAGGACGACACTGATTCCAGCATTAATTGAAAATTTTAAATACAACCTGGATAGAGGAATAAAAGATATAAGGTTCTTCGAGATAGCGAGGGTCTTTGAGAATATCGGAAAGTCCCTTCCCTTAGAGGAGTTAAGGCTTGGAGGTATATTCTACAAGGATAAATCTCCTTCTCTATGGAAAGAGGATGCGCAGGGATTTTTTATCACAAAGGGTGCCCTGGAATCCATGTTTGAAGATTTAAAGATAAATGAGTATTCGTTCTCTCCATCTTCAGAGCCATTTCTACATGAAGGCAGGGCATCTGATATATATGTTTCGGGTTCTCATGTGGGATACCTTGGAGTCCTCGGACCTGAAATAGTCGAAAGGCTCGATCTGAAGAAACAGAAGCCAGAAATTGTTCTATTTGAACTTAACCTCGATATGCTTTTAACACTGATACCTGATTCTATAAGGTATATTCAAACTCCGAAATATCCTTATATAGAGCGTGATATCGCTATTGTAGTTGATGAAAATGTTACCGCCTCTGAGATTAAGGAAATCATAAAGGCATTTCCATCAGAATTAATAGAAAATGTTTCGTTGTTTGATTCTTACAGGGGAGGTAATATCCCTGATGGAAAAAAGAGCCTGGCGTTTAATATCAGATACAGGGTAAAGGACAGAACGCTCAGAGATGACGAAGTTGAAGATCTTCATGCTTCTCTTATAAAGCACATACTCGAGAGGACAGGCGGAGAATTAAGGAAGTAACCTGCCCTTCTTAAGTTTTACCCATCACGATAGGCGGGGACATTCTTGTCCCGATTTTTGAGAATTATTGATACCTGCAAAATAATGCTCCCCCTATAACATTAACTTCATGTCATTCCTGCGCAAGCAGGAATCCGGAGGGAGGCGATCATTAGGAGCGCCCACTCATCTACAGCGATTGAAGGAAACAGACTTTCACTCGAACAGGTTAGCGACCTGGCGCATGGACGCGAAGTAATGGCAACCCGGAAGGATAAGCAAGAGGTCTTAAATTATCTTAAGGTTCTTGAATCCATTGACAGGTTGACAGACGGCAAAAAAATTACTGAAAAAGATGTTTTGAAGGCTCATAAAATGATAACACAGGATACCCTTGAGGATCCTTCTGTTTGCGGTGTCTACCGGAAACGCTATGTTGTAGTTGCTAACAGACTGACAGGAGAGGTTATTTTCAGGCCGCCTTCGAATGAAGATGTCCCGAAATTGATGAAGGCATTGATTGCATGGTTGAATTCTCCCGACACACAAGCTCTTGATCCTG
>JBFMAM010000387.1:0-1828 GCA_040755805.1 Nitrospirota bacterium | reverse complement strand
ATTATGGAAAATACGGGTTATAAATAATCCGAGCTAACACCACAGAGATCACAGAAGTAATTTACCTGACTTTCCCCTTAATTTTATACACTACACTTTGACAATAGCAGAGGATTGACCTTTTTGAGAATCTCTTCTTGTTTCTTGCTCAAGGTCACTGTCTTGACAAACTTATTCTTAGACTTCGGATCTGTCAGATACACTTTATACATCGATTCCATCGTCTCTAAAGCATCAGCAGCACTCATTCCACTTTCCTTTAATCTGTATTCAAGCACAGAGAGGAGTAGATAAGCAAGATAACAAATAAAAATGTGCCCTCTTACTCTATTAGCTAACCAAAACCTCACTTTGTCCATCTCTAAAAAGCTCTTCATGCACCGGAACGACTTCTCCAAACGGTCCTTCTCAAAATATCCTTTGACCATTTCCTCTGCCCTGAGATTCTGTGTGGAAAAAATAACCGATATCCCATCATACCGCTCTACCAACTGCAAAGCCCCATGATTGATTTTATTTCTCTTAATATATTTTCTAAGACCAGCTTTTATGGTCTTCTTCTCTTGAAGAAGCCTAAGGGCATGATCAATCTCATCATAGCGCCTCTCACGGATCGCCTGTCGTTGCTTCTCGTTGACACATACAGCAATGTGCCCTCTAAGCCCTTCAACCTCGTGCCTCTGCTTTTTTACATAAAAAGTCGCACTCCTAAGCCTGACTCTGTATTTCATGGAGACAATATCCCCTTCCAATACATTATCGACCACCTTCTTCAACCCCGTCTTCAACGCCAAACCGCAGAGCACATCAAATCCCATCCTCTTGGCTTCCCTGATATTCAACTTCGAGGAAACACCCCTGTCCCAGACAATACAGGCAGTCTTAATCTCATGCCGTTTGAGATGAAGAAGTATATCCGGCAAGGTCTTCGAATCAAAGATGTTGCCCTCAAACACCTTATGAAAAATCGGGATCCCGTCTTCCTTCGTTATGGCCAGCCCAATCTGAATCTGCGGCTGATTCCGTCCCTCCGCGTTCTGCCCCTTCTTGGCCAGAGGACAGCAAACACCATAAAAATAGATGTTCGTAATATCGTAAAGATAGCCCGATGGAGAAAGAGTCAAAGTATCTTTTAATCGAGAAAAAATCCGCTCTTGTACCTTATCGCCATTCATACCGTCCAGAGAGTCAATAGCCTCGACAAGCTTTTTGTATGTGATCTGCGGAATATCTAAAAGATTACTGATTTCGGTCTTTTGGTACCATTGACTCATTCCTTTTAAACTACCGGGAGCTACACAATGGGCATAAGCCAGACTCAAAAGATAATCCCCGTAGTCTCCGAGTGCACCTGCCAAATCGACTTGCTTGGCAATTTCGTCCAGGACTAAAAGAGGACCATAGATAGTAACCTTATCGACTGAAGACCTTTCCACAGAGCCTGTGAGAAGGGGTTTATCATCGACTTCTTTTCCGACATAACGGAGATGCTTTTGAACGACCTTACTACCTATCCTTTGGTTTTCGACCTCGGCGAGATAGATGGAGTTTCCCTTTTTTATTTTTCTTATGAAACTCATAGTGTATACAATATACACTACAAGATAAAATGTCAAGTTTTTTATTTCCCCAGACTTCCTGATTCTGCTATAGTTTCTATATATTTGATGTGTAGTGTACATTTTTTAGGGAAAAGTCAGGTAATTTATCTTTCAATTGTAATATATGAGTTGAATATCATATATGAATTTTATCCTCACTTTTTTAAAATTATGCCGTCTAACTTTCTCCAATAAACGTTAAAACTTATATTTTGGGGTATAAGTTA
>JBFMAM010000386.1:0-1829 GCA_040755805.1 Nitrospirota bacterium | reverse complement strand
ACTGGTGGGCTATGAAGATTCTTTATTCGAATTCCTACAGCTCAAACCAGCAACATCTTCATTGGCTGAAGTGTCCTATTAAATGGATTAAAAACAAGGCCAAGGATTTCGAGAGTAACCACACCTAATAGAGCTTTGTCCGATTCCTCCCCGAGTATCACCGGTGTATGACCTTCACCCTGCGGTAGAATAATATAGCATTCAGATACGCCCCTTTTAAGGGTAGTACCATCTGCAAGCCTGAATTCCAAAGTCCTTTTAGGTTTTAATCCAATTGCCTGCCATACCTTTAATGGAAGCAAAGAATAAGTAGCACCACTGTCGATTAAAAATTCAACCGTCTCCCTTCCGGTAGGCCCTTCAACCTCACCTGATATATAAGTTATACCCATTACGAACTCAATTTTTATTTTTCTATTTTTCTACCTGCTGTCCCTTTATGATATCATCAGCCCAGCTTAATGCAGCAGATACAGTTGGAAATCCAATGGTGCTCGTAAGCAAAATAATTGTATGATAAATCTCCTCAGGTTTTGCTCCTGCCTCTACTGCCCTCCTTGCATGGCTATGAACGGCACCCTCTGAGCGAATAGCTGCAGAAGCAGCAAGCTGAATAAGATGTGTGGTCTTTTCATCCAATGGTCCGAGCTGTCTGGCCACCTTACCGAGATTGCCAACTGCATTGAAAAGTGTCTTATACCTCTTTTTAATATTTTGATACTGCTCTGGTAAACCTTTTTCTGACATAAAGCCTCCTTTTTAAATAATCAATAACCAAATCACAATAACCAAATAATAACCAATAACCAAATATAACACAAATACATCAAATGACAAAATAACGGAGATTGCCACGCCCTTCGGGCTCGCAATGACAATTTAAATAGTAAGCATTGGTATCTCTAATCTTAGAATCGCAGAAATGCTCCTATCGAGCCAGCGTCCTGTAACCTCTTTTCATCAGAAACGACCTCAACCAATGCGCCTTGCTGTATTGCCTTCTCACCAGCCAGCTCCACTATATAATCAATAGCCTCTACCTCCCCTTTACAGTAAGGACAGGAGTCTACCTTTTGAGCAGTCAAAAATCCACATGACCTGCAACTATATCCGCTGGCCTTATAATCTTTTAGAACAACAAGCTTCATCACCCTCTGTTCCTGCAGCGCATTAATTACATTATCCAGCCCTAACACAGCATTCTCGTTCTTCATTGACTTTGTAATAAGGGCTTCTACAGTTTCTTTCTCTTTCTTTTTCTCATAGTAAGAAACAATAGGCTCCACTTTGCTCAACACCTCATCATTTTTAGCAAACATTTCTATCTTTACAGTTCCGATAACTTTATCAAGAACCATCTTATGAAGCATACCCTTTACCATAGAAACAGCTTCATCAGAGCCACCGATTATCAGTCTTCCGATATACTCTCCGCTAATAAATGAATCCAGTTTTTCTATTACGTCCTTGAGGTGCAAGCCTATATGGTAATCTATATGCCTCTCGTAGTGATTCTGAGAAAGAGCGAACCATCCACCTTTTTTGTGTTTTCCAGGGATATCCGGGGTATAAACCTCGCCATATTCCACAATCTCGCCAAGGTGAACCACAAATATCCTTGCTGATTCCTTATCAACAAGTAAGACAGCATATCTCTGATAAGTATCCAGGATATCCATTAGAGGCTTTGTATATGGGTTCTTATTAATAATCAATTCATTCCTGAGAGGAATACCAAGATGGTATTCTTTCCAGAAGGAATTCTCTGAGGAGCTAAAGAGGGTGAGTCCTTTTTTAAAGAGCCTTTTATTTGTAAGGACATAATTATC
>JBFMAM010000385.1:0-1837 GCA_040755805.1 Nitrospirota bacterium | reverse complement strand
GCTGATTCGCTTGCAAGAGATAGCTGGGGAGGAACTTAATACCATGTTTATCTTACGGGAATATATCAAAAGCAGATTTGTCAAGCCTATCGCTGAAAGTTCCATCGAGGTGAGAGATACTTTTGAGCCTCGAGCTCCAGTGCAAGAAATACCTCTTCCTGAGAAGGCGTTGAAGGGATAAGCCTCGTATCAAAAGTTTCTTCAAAGGAAATTTTGATAGCATTTTTGAGCTCATCAGGGTTTAACTCAGGAAGTACCTCTTTTAACCCGTTAAATACCTCCCTTAACCAATGGGTGGATTCGAGTCTGAATACCTTAACCATCTCATCCTTAGCAATGGCATACGGGATAGAACCCTGCTGAAGCAGGCCATCGGGCCAGCGCTTTTGTGTAGAGCCGATGACCTTCTTATTGTTTATAGTAATCTCTCCGTATGATGTTGATTGAAAACATAAAGGACTTCGAAAGTTGCGAGTTGCGAGTTGCGAGTTGCGAGTTACAGGTGACGAGTGACGAGTTTCTTTGAGTAGTTTTAATTCAGGCGAGAGACCGGTTTTTGTTAGTGCCAGGCTCAATGCATAACCTATCTTTTTATAGCTGTCGAATAATCCTTTTGAGAATAGTCCCTGTATTGTCTTTACTGAGAAGCTATATGTTAGCTCATGGTTGTGCAGGACTGCACGGCCTCCAGTTGGCCTTCTGACAATCGGGATATCTCTCTCAATGCAGTAATCAATATTAATATCGCTGATCTTCTGAAAGCACCCGATGCTAACAGATGGCAAATCCCATCTATAAAGCCTCAATGTTGGAGGCGAGTTGCCTTTTCTGACAGCAGTTGCAATCGCCTCATCAAGGGCCATATTGTAAGTTGCCCTGCACGGACCGCTATCAATAAGGCGCCAGTCATCAGTCATGGGAGAATATAAACTGTGTGGCTACAAGATGTAAAGAGGAGGAGGTCTGAAGAACCAGAAAGAAGCAGCCATAATGAACTGTATCTGATATAATAAAAAATGAAAATCCTCATTTTAGGTGGAACAGGTTTTATAGGTAAGAAATTGTGCCAGGAACTGCTTTCGACTGGCCATAATGTGGTTGTTCTAACACGTAATGAAACAAAAGCAAAGGCATATTTTGGGAATAATGTGGATGTTGTAGGATGGAGCGGTTCCGATTCAATTTTACCAGCTATTGCACTACAAGGCGTAGATTGTATTGTAAATTTAGCAGGGGAATCAATAGGTAGTGGTAGATGGACGGAGGCTAAAAAAGAGAAGATTATAAAAAGTAGAACCGAAACTACCAGGGCAATAGTGTGTGCTATAAAAAATCAAGGGGTGAAACCAAGATCATTTGTTAGTGCCTCAGCAGTTGGATTTTACGGCCCTTGTAAAGATGAAGAAATAACTGAAAGTGCACCTGCTGGTCAGGACTTTATAGCAACGTTTTGCAAGGCATGGGAATCAGAAGCATATAAGGCAGAAACTCTCGGGGTTCGGGTAGTGACAGTTCGCATTGGGGTAGTTCTTGGTAGCGGTGGGGCACTTGAACGAATGAAGATACCTTTTAGATTTTATGTGGGGTGTTCAATAGGAAGAGGTAACCAATGGTTTTCATGGATTCACATTAACGATCTTGTAAAAATAGTTAATTTCGTCATTGCAAATGAATTTATTAGTGGGCCTGTAAATGCGACTGCACCGCATCCATTAAAAATGCGAGATTTCTGTAATGTTTTGGGTGGAGTCATGGGTAGACCGGTATGGTTACAAATTCCCGATTTTGTTCTTCGGTTCGCATTAGGTGAAATGGCAGATATGTTCTTAAATGGGCA
>JBFMAM010000384.1:0-1853 GCA_040755805.1 Nitrospirota bacterium | reverse complement strand
GATTCAAGGATTCTAGGATTCAAGGGTTCAAGTGCTTGTCTTCCGAAGGAATCAGAGAGGATGTTTTCGAACAGATTGTGGGTTTTACTCCTCCATCTTCTCCATCTCCACGATGTTCATAGTGCTCCGTGTATATCCTTCGTTCTGGGCATGGATGTCGAGATGAAGGGTACCCATGTCTTCAACAATGGGTATGACCTCCTCACCTAACTCCCTTATATCTATAGTCTTGATGTACCTCTTACATTCCTCGCAGACATCCACCCTATATGCCTTTCCCTCCTTTTCGATATAAAAGTACTTGAGCCTTTCATGGTCTTCGTTGCCACAAAATGGGCAGGCTAGCCTCTTAAAACGCCACTCATAGCCACATGATGAACATACAAGAAACCTTGCTCCTTCTACACTTTCTATATCCTTAAACTCTGCCATAACAGGTTCTGATCCACATATCGGGCAATAGCCCCTGAACCAGACCTCCTGTTCTACATAACTTTTGAGTCTCTCAGCATATGCCTCAAGAACAGGGTTGATGCTACTTTCTGCTAAAAAGGTTAATAGCCATCTGTTTAATTCGGTCTTCCCACCTACTGAATCGAGGTATCCTTTATCTCTGGCAATTAGCTTTTTAAATAGTTCCTGAAGATCTATTTCATTTTTACGTAAGGCTTGATTTATCCTTCTTATTTCAGGGGCGATCTTTTTATTCTTCTTCTGGACAGCCCTGCATATCTTCTTAAAAAGGGTCGTGGCTGAATTTAGATCCAGCTTTATCTCATTTTTATCTATAAGAGGAAATCCTTCCCTCATCTGTTGTCTTGACATCTCCTCATTTATTTCAACTGTTTCCACCTTTATAAGTGGCTTTATCTTATACTGCTCTTTGATTATATCCTTGAAGAATTCGAGTATCTCCTTATGACTCGGCCTTTTTTTCTCAATGACATCTATCCTCTTGATTATCCTTTCTAATTCCTTAGGTTTCTTTCTTTTCATTATGTAACCCTCCTTCTTCTTTCTCTTATTTAACCGTAGTTTAGCAACTACAGTTATTTAACCGCAAATGAGATAATTGCCCACATAGCAGTGATTATCAAGGTAGAGAAGCCAGCAAAGAGCCCTACCATCCACTGGACAAGCACCCTTTTATCCTTTTCTGTCTTTGCATAAAGATCAGATTTATCCTTCTCGGTTTTGGCATAAAGATCGGCATAAATGTTGGTCATTTTTTCTAATAACTCGCTTTTATCCTTTTCTGTCTTTGCATAAAGATCAGACTTATCCTTCTCTGTCTTTTCATAGAGCTGGTCGAGTCTTTGAGAGATATAGGTAAGCCTATCCTTTATGACCTCTTCAAAAAGGGTCTCTAACCTTGATACCCTATGTTCAAGTTCCTCTATAGTAGGCATAACCAAAGTTTATCATCTAAGTCTGAATGTTGCAAGATTTTTCCCCTCTGCCTATTTAATATCTCATAATCCTTCTGTGCTTATCATAGAAATGGTTTTTCTCCTTATCCTCTGTGTCTCATCAGTGCCTCTGTGGTTAAAAATTCATCTGACCCTCATCTCTTGACCCCATTGTGTCACCCCTGAGCCGTGAGCCCTGAGCTCTGAGCCTGTTCTTGTCATCCTGAGCCTGTCGAAGGATGATACCGTGAGCCCGTCGAAGGGTCGAAGGGCTCAACGCCCAAAATCAGCGGGGCGGGTTACCGCATCCGCTGGATTTAATTGTTATGCCAGAATTTTTACCACCCCACCCAGAAAGCCCCGTCCTGTGGACGGGGATGAATGGGTTATGTAAAAAAGAGCTATCTTCCTTTAACAAAGCCCCACCCTGTGGGTGGGGTGGTT
>JBFMAM010000383.1:0-1853 GCA_040755805.1 Nitrospirota bacterium | reverse complement strand
GCACTTCCCAGTATTTCTCATTTGCCTCTTTATAGACATCTGCTGCTTCACGATATCTTTTCTGTCTGAAAAGGGAAAGGCCGAGGCCTTTCAGTATTTCATTCTTCAAACTTCCATCGTCTTTTGTCATTGCAGACCTCAAAGCAGATTCAGCCCCTTTGAAATCCATTGTCTTCATAAGGTTTGAGGCTCGTTTAATCATATCTTCCACATTTATGTCAGAGGGACTCAGTTCATTGTATGCCATCTCTGAAAATGGACCAGCATCCAAATAAATCTCCTTGAAGACCGGCTTTGCTATATCAGTCTTGTCATTTTTCTTAAGCCACTGAGCATACGCATACTTCATCTCTGTATCATCCAGATAGTCCTTTATATAGGATTCGAACATCTGCTGAATATTTTCCTCTGAGACTTCTTCAACCTCCTTAATCTCTCTGATTCGGGCCTTCTTTTTGAGCGGTGAAAGGGGATATCTATTAAGAAGGTTACGGATAGTCTTCAGAGACTCTTTATGATTTCCAGTCTCGTGATAGGCATCAGAAAGCCATAACATGGCATAATCACCCAACAGGGGAAATTCTTTTTCCGCAAAAGATAGACAGAGTATAGCATCTTCATATTTTTTGCTTTCCAATTCATTTTTGCCTTTTTTAAGATAAGCTTTGCCATCCATCTCCCCACCGAAAACAGGTAAACAGTAGAGACCCAAAAATAGAAGTAGAACCACAAAATGTAGTAAAACCAACAGTTTAGATAGGGAAGGCTGTGTAGGCTTAAAAGATTGGAGGCGGCGAGCGGATTTGAACCGCTGAATAAAGGTTTTGCAGACCTCTCCCTTAGCCACTTGGGTACGCCGCCATTCTTTAAATTCCAATAATCAAATCCCAAATTCCAAACTGTTTGGTTATTGTAATTTGGTCATTGGTTATTTGACATAAGCGGGTGGCGGGATTCGAACCCGTGACCCCAACCTTGGCAAGGTCGTGCTCTACCAGCTGAGCTACACCCGCATTTTAAATACACCTTTCGCGGTACCAATACAGGCGTAATATTGTCATTCCTGCAAAAGCAGGAATCCAGAGGTAAAAAAACTGACTGGATTCCGTGTCAAGCACGGAATGACAACTGAATAATATCTACGAAAGTTGTATTATTAAGCCATAATGAATAATATAAAATATTAATGAAAAAATGCGAGCCTTGTCAACACGCATGCTGTATCCTGACTTAGAAAAGTTCAAGTCCCTTTCAGCAAAGGGAAATCTCATCCCTGTTTACAGGGAAATCCTTGCTGATACAGACACACCAGTGTCAGCGGCCCTGAAGCTTGGAGGTACCCCTTCATTTCTGCTTGAGAGCGTGGTTGGAGGTGAGAAGTGGGCGAGATATTCCTTTCTCGGTTCAAGGCCATCAAAGATCATAAGAAGCTGGGGAAAGAAGATAGAGATAAGAGACGATGAAATGGGTATCCAGATATTCGAGGTAGAGGATCCCCTCGAGATAATAAAAAAAGAGGTTACTGTATACAATCCGGTTGATATTATGGGATTACCGAGGTTTTATGGCGGTCTTGTTGGCTATATTGGCTATGACATGGTCAGATTTTTTGAGAGAATTCCTGATAAAAAAAGTCCTGGTATAGCCCTACCCGACATGTTTTTTATGGTTGCAGATACGATGCTCATATTTGATAGCCTAAAACAGAAAATAAAAGTTGTTTCAAATGTCTACCTCGATGTTAAAGATTCTACGGAGGCGTATATAGAGGCAGTAGAAAAAATAGATAGCATAGTAGAAAGGCTAAGACAGCCAGCGGTCGGGAGTCAAAAGTCAGGAGTCAGAAGTCAAGG
>JBFMAM010000382.1:0-1886 GCA_040755805.1 Nitrospirota bacterium | reverse complement strand
CTCGACGGGCTCCTTATTATTGACAGGATCAGCCCTATTAAAAGGGAGTTTTTCAAAAGACGATATAAAAAGGCTCTAAAGGCAGCGAGTAACAAATGACAAACGTGGGATGTGGGACTACCCTACAAAATTAGCAATTATCAATACTGGCACAGGAAAAAGTCAAAAGGTTACGGTTAGCCCCGTTAGAGATTTTAGCTCTAATGGGGTTAAGAAGCCAGTCCCGTTAGAGATATTGCCTCTAACGGGACTGGCATCGCAACCTTAACCGTATTACGATTTAACTTGATAATTGCTCATTGATAATTTTAAATTGAAATTTAGATGCGTATAGTATTTTTTGGTACCCCAGTATTTGCAATTCCATCACTTACTGCACTTCTTCAAACAGGGGAAGAGGTCATTGCAGTAGTCACGCAGACTGACAAAAGAAAAGGGAGAAGTCGTATACCTTCCCCTCCCCCGGTTAAAGAACTTGCTATCAATAGAGGAATTAAGATTTTACAGCCGACAAACACAAAAGACCCCGTATTTCTTAATGAGCTTTCAGCTATGGAACCTGAAATCATAGTTGTTGTTGCATATGGAAAGATATTGCCTGCACAGATTCTTAAGCTCCCTCCACTCGGCTGTATCAATGTACATGCCTCGCTACTACCTAAATACAGAGGAGCTACCCCAATCCAGTGGGCTATAATCACCGGTGAAAAGAAGACAGGTATAACCACAATGCTTATGGACGAAGGAGTTGACACCGGTAATATCCTGTTACAGGAAGAGATGGAGATAAGTGAGGATGATGATGCAGAGACCCTTGGCAAAAGACTTTCAGAAATGGGTGCATCATTATTGATTAAAACTATAAAAGGCATAAAAGATGGTTCCATTAATCCAACCCCTCAGATGGGGACTCCAAGTTATGCCCCTCCCCTCAAAAAAGAAGATGGGAAGGTCAATTGGTCAAAGACTGCGACAGAAGTATTTAACTTTGTCAGAGGTATGTATCCATGGCCCTCTGCCTATTGTTATTTAAATAAAGAAAGGATTAAAATTACCAAGGTAAGAGTGCTTGAAGGCTCCGGTCTGCCTTACAGGGTTGAGAGGGCAGGTAAAGGAGAACTTGTTGTTGGCACAGGGGAAGGGCTAATCTCGATAATTGAGCTCCAGCCAGAAGGCAAAAGGCCGATGTCTGCTACAGCCTTCCTACAGGGAAGGCGATTAAAAGAAGGGGCCTTTTTTGATGAGCCTTAGATGGGTTAGAGGTCTTACTCTTAAAATTTTATATCCTCTACTTATGCTCGCTGGCTCTTTTTCAAAAAATAAAAAGGAGGCCTACCAGAGGCTAATTATTAACCTGAATAATAAACTTGTTAAAAGAGAAAGACACGAGGTAAAGAAGATCCTGCTTTTATTGCCCCATTGCCTGCAGATAAACGAATGCAATATCAGGCTCACATATAACATCTATAACTGTGAAAAATGTGGCAGATGTGAGATTAGTGACCTGATTCAGATTGCTGACGAAAATCATCTAAACCTTTTCGTTGTAACAGGCGGCTCGCTTGCAAGGAGGATTGTAAATGAGGTGAAGCCAGAGGCAGTAATTGCCGTTGCGTGTGAGAATGACCTGAGTAGTGGAATAGTTGATACATATCCTCTTCCGATATTAGGTATACCGAACGAACGCCCGTTCGGGCCATGTTTCAACACCAACGTTGATTTAGAAAAAGTCAAAGAGGCGATAGAGTTCTTCAGCAACCGTCTGGATTAAATAAGATGACCCAAATGTTGCATAAAAAGACTGGCAGACGAGCTAAAAAACCTTTACAAAGCGACAAGATTTTATTCTGATACACATGACTGTACATTTAACTTTAGTGCATTTT
>JBFMAM010000381.1:0-1893 GCA_040755805.1 Nitrospirota bacterium | reverse complement strand
GAATCCCCCCACACCCCCCTTTGGAAAAGGGATAATCCCCCTCAGTCCCCCTTTACTAAAGGGGGAGTTGCGGGGGATTTGAAGGGGAGGCGGGGGGGGATTAATAACTCGCCACTTTCAGGTTATTCATCATCATTTGTCACAAAAGAGGCATTTGAGGGTGCAGTGCTGAGAGGAAAAGAGTATATACTATCAGGGGATGTAGTTCAGGTTGTGCTCTCACAGAGGTTTGAACGTGATTCTGATATAGACCCATTCCAAATATACAGGGCATTACGTGTTATCAATCCTTCTCCATATATGTATTACATTGACACAGGTGATGCAAAACTTGTCGGATCATCTCCTGAGATACTGGTGAGGCTTGAAGGCAGAAAGATAATCCTGAGACCGATTGCAGGTACCCGGAAGAGAGGGGATACTGAAGAAGAGGATAAGGTCCTCGAGGAAGAGCTCAGGAAAGATCCTAAAGAAATAGCAGAACATATAATGCTTGTTGACCTCGGAAGAAACGATGTCGGGAGGGTTGCAGAGGTAGGCTCTGTAAAGGTAACAGAGCTTATGACTGTTGAAAGATACAGCCATGTCATGCACCTCGTCTCGAATGTCGAGGGTGATCTAAAGAATGGGCTGGATGCCTTTAATGTTTTAAGGGCGTGTTTTCCAGCAGGCACGGTGACAGGGGCCCCAAAGGTAAGGGCAATGGAGATAATAGAAGAACTTGAGCCAATAAGAAGGGGTCCGTATGCAGGGGCTGTGGGATACTTCAGTTATTCAGGGAATATGGATACATGTATCACAATCAGAACACTTATAATAAAGGATAATAAGGTGTATGTTCAGGCAGGTGCCGGGATAGTAGCTGACTCGATTCCTGAAAGAGAGTATACTGAGACAGTGAATAAGGCCATAGGTATGATGCGGGCAGTTGATATGGCAGAAAATGAACTATAGTAATCCCCCTCAGTCCGCCTTTAGTAAAGGGGGATTAATGTTCTTTAATCGTCATTCCGTGCTTGACACGGAATCCAGTTTCTGTTTATGTACTGGATTCCCGCTTTCGCGGGAATGACAAGACTAAAATAGTTATCACGGTGTGAGCACTTCATGTTATTAATGATTGATAATTACGATTCTTTTACCTATAACCTCGTCCAGTACCTTGGAGAGCTTGGTGAGGATATAAAGGTCTTCAGGAATGATAAGATTACAATTCATGAGATAGAAAGATTAAACCCTGAAAAGATAGTAATCTCACCCGGCCCATGCACACCAAAGGAGGCTGGTATCTCTGTAGAATTGATAAGATATTTCGCTGGAAGGATCCCAATCCTCGGCGTATGCCTTGGCCATCAATCCATAGGTTCTGCATTTGGAGGAGAAATAATAAGGGCCCCTCGGCTCATGCATGGAAAGACATCAATGATATATCATGATGGAAGGACGATATTTGTAGGTCTTCCAAATCCATTTGAGGCAACGAGGTATCATTCCCTTGTGATAAGGAAAGAGACTATGCCTGACTGTCTTGAGATAACCGCATGGACGGATATGGGTGAGATAATGGGTGTAAGGCATAAGGAGTTTCTCATCGAGGGGGTTCAGTTCCATCCGGAGTCAATACTTACAAAGGTTGGCAAAGACCTGTTGAGAAATTTTTTGAAGTTAAAGGTTAAAACGAATAATACAATTGAACCACAGAGTTCACAGAGAAATACTTGATAATAAAAGAAAAAGACTTTTTGTTTTTCTCTGTGCACTCTTTAATCTAAAGAATTCCTCGAAGCTCTGCTTCGGGGTTAAATATTTTTGTTCTGTTTGTCATTCCCGCTTGTCGGGAATCCTTCTTTATTTCAGAAAGATTCTGGACAAGCCAGAATGACAGATTAGATA
>JBFMAM010000380.1:0-1897 GCA_040755805.1 Nitrospirota bacterium | reverse complement strand
AGCGATTTTTGGAGGCATAGGAAATTATAAACCACAGAGGCACTGAGACACAGAGATTTAAGAACATAAATTTTTAAAAACTTACAAATTATTTTTATTTTTTCTCTGTGTCCTCTGTGTTCTCTGTGGTTAAATTAAGGTTTTTGTTCATAATTTTTGTAGTCACAGCCCCTGATTTAATCAGGGTCAGCCTGCGTTTTAAAACCATTGAATATCAAGGACGAAGACGGAAAGGTCTATGTAATTGGATTACAACATTTAGGGGGTAAGAAGTATGAACCCTAAGGAAGAGAAAATTTTTTTTGAGAATTTATTAGAGAGTATAGTTGTAGTGGATAGAGAAGGTAAGATAAAAGAGCTAAATTCTGTAACCCTTAAACTTTTAGGTTATGGAAGAGAAGACTTAATAATGCAACCTATGGAAAAGATATGTATGGATTTTTCTCTAAAAAATCTAAAGGATAAGATTCCTTTAAGGGAAAAGGAGTTGATGTATTTGAGCAAGTGGGGGGAGAACATTCCTGTGAGTGCTAATATTATAGGCAGATTATCTCACCCAGATGATATTATCTTTATGGCCAGGGATATAAGAATAACAAAAAGGTTGATTAATGAACTCACCAGATCAAAGGAAGAACTGGAGAATTCTTACACACAAATAAAAGAGAGTAAGGATGAGTTGGTTCGCTCTGAGAAACTTGCCTTCACAGGCAGGATAGCCGCCGGCATTGCCCATGAGATAAGAAACCCTCTGACTAATGTGCTTATGTCTGTTCAGCAGATTAAGAAAGGTTTTGGGCCAGAAAGCCCCTGGGCTAAACATATTGAGGTGATCACCAGAAATACAGAGAGGATTAACTATTTAATTACCGAGCTGCTGAACTGCGCTCGACCGCCAAAACTTAATATGCAATCTTATGATATGCATAGGCTCTTAGAAGGTGTTTTAGAGTCCGTTCAGCATGATGTTAAGTCACAAGGGATTAAAGTAGTTAAAAATTTTACCCCTGAATCACCCATAATAAGCATGGATAATGAGCAGATGGAACGTGCCTTCTCAAACATAATCCTCAATGCTGTCCAAGCCATGCCCCGGGGAGGCAATTTGACTGTAGTTACCGAGGTTGATGGAAACTTTTTCGAAGTGAAGATTGAAGATACAGGTGAGGGTATTCCCGAGGAAGACATTATCAGGATATTCGACCCTTTCTTTAGTTCCAAGCCCTCGGGCGTAGGTTTAGGATTAACCATATGTTATGGGATTATCGTCAGCCATGGCGGTACTACAGAGGTAGAAAGCAAGCCGGGAGAAGGAACTGTCTTTACGATAGCTCTGCCGCTTGGGGGCAGAGAATAAAAAGGGATTTGTAGCGCGTTAACATGAGAAAGTATGGAGGGAGAAGCTCGTGGATGAAATAAAATATGATATCAAAAGAGGAGCAGATATATATAGGGCAATTTATGGTTCTCGATTAAAGTCGTGGATTTCTACGGGTCAGATAAAGCGAGGAGAGGTGCTTGTCTGGCGAAGTGGTCTTTCGGGTTGGCGTAAAGCCGAGGAACTTGAAGAGCTGAGGCCATTTTTTGAACAGTGGGAAAAAGACCAGGTAGTAAAAGGAAAGAGGCAGATAAGGCCAGCTTTACCTCAAAAGATGCAGGTAAAGAATATTTTGATAATAGACGATGAGAAGGACATGTGCTGGCTTTTATCTGATGCCTTAAGTCGTAACGGGCATAATATAGCGATTGCCAATACAAAAGAAGAAGGTTTAGCCTGTCTAAAAAAAGAAGCACCCGACTTAGTGCTTTTAGATTTAAAACTACCCGATGGTGATGGAATGAGTCTCATATCTAAAATCAAAGAGATAAATCAAAAGACGGTAGTAATTGTAATTTC
>JBFMAM010000379.1:0-1897 GCA_040755805.1 Nitrospirota bacterium | reverse complement strand
AGTCAGATATCCCCATAACCACCTTCATATCATGTTCTATAAGAAGCACTGTCTTTCCCAGTTTTTTCAAATTTTTTATGAGATCCATAATCTCAGATGTTTCTTGCGGGTTCATCCCTGCGGTTGGTTCATCAAGCAATATCAATGATGGCTCAGTTGCAAGCGACCTGGCAATCTCCAGCCTTCTCTGTGCACCATATGGAAGATTTTCGGAAATGGTATCAGCATACTCTGCCAATCCAACGAATCCGATATATTCCAAAGATTTCTCCCTTACATTTCTCTCCTCGTTCTGAAACCTTCTCCATCTCGTTATAGAGCCAAAAAGACCCGAGCATGTTTTATGGTGCTGACCAACCATCACATTTTCCAAAACCGTCATTGCTTTGAATAGTCTGATGTTCTGGAATGTCCTCGATATACCGAGCCTAACAATATTGTGTGGCAGTAGACCGGTAATATTAGTATTTAAGAAATAGATAGCCCCTTTTTCAGGTCTTAAAAATCCTGTTAGACAATTAAAGACTGTCGTCTTACCAGCACCATTCGGGCCTATAATACTCATTATAGTACCATCTTTTACCTTAAAACTTACATCTGCAATAGCTTTGATACCCTCAAAGTTTTTTGATAAATTTTTAACTTCTAAGAGAGGCACCTTTACCCCCGATTAATCCTTGAGGTCTGAATATCATTAGAAGTACTATCCCGCTACCAAGTGCAAGCATTCTGTAAAGCTGAACTCCCCGTAGAACTTCGGGAAGTAAAACGAGGATAATGCTCCCTAAAATAACCCCTAAGATACTCCCGAGACCCCCAAGTATGACCATACAGAGAATAAACACAGATTCCATAAATGTAAAACTTTCTGGAGATACAAAGTGCATCTTACTAGCAAAGAGGGTGCCTGCAAGCCCTGCCCAGAAGGCACCGAAAGCAAAAGAATAAATCTTATACATAGTTGTGTTTATGCCCATGGCTGATGAAGCAACCTCATCTTCTCGTATAGCAATCCATGCCCTTCCTATCCTCGAACAATACACTCTCTTTGTTATAAAAATTGTCAAGATTACGAATACAAGAACAAAGTAGTAATAATAAGTGAGTTTTCCAAAAGATACTGATATGATTGAAGGAGAATCAATCCCTGATATTCCGTTTGGCCCCATTGTCAAGCTATCCCAGTTATTCAGGATAAGTCTGACTATTTCGCCAAATCCCAAAGTAACAATAGCAAGGTAATCTCCTCTTAAACGCAATGCAGGTATTGCGAGAATAAATCCGGCTGCAGTCGAAAACCCTATAGAAAAAGGGAGAGCCGACCAGAAATCAAGCCCAAGCCTTGTATTCAAGAGAGCATAGGTGTAGGCTCCTATTGCATAGAATGCTACAAAACCGAGATTGAGCAAACCAGCAAAGCCAACTACTACATTTAAACCAAGAGCAAGGATTATGTAAATCCCCGCGAGAATCGCTACATCAGTGAAGTAATCTGAAGAAATAAAGGGTATAAAAAGAAGTAAAATGAATAAAACAAAAATCATACTCCGAACGTTGGGATACCTTATTGTCAGTATCTTGTTTCCAACGCCCTGCAATTGTTCTCTCAATACTTTTGTATATCGAAGAAGAAATTTCAAAACACCGAGAGAGACTAAAAGAACACCAAAGAGTATTACTGCTGCCTTCAGCCCTTTAAAGGGCAAGAAAAGAAAAGAGAACCATAGGGCTATCATTAATGACTTTACTTTGTAAGGTCCTTCTCTGAATATCGCTTTTAATTTGTTATATTCCACTTTAGACTATTCTCCTATACTACCGCCTTGCCAAAAAGCCCGCCGGGTTTAACGAGGAGTATTATGATCAGAATAGCAAAGGCATAGGCATCCTTATATTC
>JBFMAM010000378.1:0-1897 GCA_040755805.1 Nitrospirota bacterium | reverse complement strand
ATTTATAATTCCCAGGACCCCCATGGTATTTACACCCATAAGTTCCGCCAAATTCCGTGCTGTTCTTTCATCTATCAAGGCGTAATCAATGCCTAATTCCTTACAAAGGATTATGACCTCGGATTCTCCTCTGCTTAATACGGTGGTCAAAGCACTGACCGCTGTTTCATCTTTGACCACTTTCTTTAACATCCATCCATCTTTTACAGCCAATTCTGTTTCCTCCGAACCGGACTCCCCTTTTCCAACAACTACAACTTCATCATAAACAGCGTGTGGGATATATATTTCTGAAAATAGCTCTTTTAGTAAGGCGAATTGCTTTATCTGTGCCAGACCTATAAGACAACTGCTGTCCGCCGCAACTCGAAAGGCCTTCATTTGTTGATCTCTTCGCGGTATTTTTTTATCGCCTGCCAGTCCCTTTCAAAGTCCTTCTCGCTGTATTCATAGGCAGGTATGCTGTGTTCTTTTAAGATTTCTATAAATCGCACCCTGCTTACCTCTGCCAGCTCTGCTGCCTTCCCGAGGGATATGGATTTCTCTTGAAATAAGAGGATTGCCAAGGCCGTCTTCATCTTCTTTTTGACTTCTTCGGGCTTCTCGGTTCTTCTCATCGCAAATATTATGTCTTGAGGAAGATCTATCTCTATCTTTTCACTCTTTGTTCCCAAAGCTGCTCACCTCCTTTGTTGATAGAACTATTTTACACTTTTTCCAGGGATTAAGCCGGAATAAATGTCCTGACAAACCTCTCCTCATCTTCGCGAGACTTCAAGCGGCCTCTTAGTTTTTCTTCGAGGAGTTCCTTAAAAATTTTTGAATAAACAGGTCCTGGCTGTATACCCATATTCTTTAGATCCTCTCCCTTCAGGATAGTCTTAACCTTCCTTAACTCGGTCAGATACCGAGATATCACCTTCTGTTTCTGTCTGTCTTTGCTCATAGCCATTGCGAAAAGAACTGTTTCGAGCTTAAGTTTGCTAAGTAGGTTATATATCTCTAATGGATCATCGAGAGGAAGCCTTTTCAGCACATCCCTCGCATAAGAAATCCCCCTTATAATCATATCCCCCACCTTTGGTGGTGGTGATAACCTCTCTATGGTAGCCTTCACCTCTTCATCCTTCAATCCAGATAGTAGGGCCATTAGATATAAAACTCCCCTGTCAGTCTTTTCTTCGAGAAAGAGGAGATTAAACCATGAGAGGGTCTCATGCATTGATTTGAATGTTGCCTCAAGCTCGTCATTGGATATAAGGTTTGGGTGTATAACCCTTAAGAGGCCGAAATCAGAAAACCTCTTCAGTGTCCTGACAGGTTCGGTCTCATTAAATGATAGTAGGAGCTCTTCATAAAGCCTTGTACCTGAAAGCCTGTCAAAGAGATTCATCTTTATTGCTAACTTTATGAGGTTTTCTGTATGTTTACTGATTTTAAATCCAAACCTCTCAGAAAATCTGATTGCCCTGAATGCCCTTGTCGGGTCTTCGATAAAACTTAAGTTATGAAGGACTCTGATGGCCTTCTCTCTCAGGTCTCGCTGACCACCAAAAAAATCTATAAGGAGCCCAAAATCCTTCGGATTTAATTTTATAGCGAGGGTATTTATTGTAAAGTCCCTTCTGTAGAGGTCTTTCTTGATTGATGATGTCTCGACCTTTGGAAGGGCTGCGGGTGACTCATAGTATTCGGTTCTGGCTGTTGCTACATCAAGCTTTAACTCATCAGTAATTACCTTGGCAGTACCAAATATCTGGTGCGGTCTTACCTTTGCATTCAGCCTTTCACCGAATGCCTTTGCAAAAGAAATCCCATCTCCCTCTATGACTATATCGATGTCCAGATTCTCCTCACCACGTAACAGATCCCTTACTGAGCCACCAACAAGATATGC
>JBFMAM010000377.1:0-1902 GCA_040755805.1 Nitrospirota bacterium | reverse complement strand
AATACTGTCCAAAATAATCGAAATGAGAGCATATAGAAAAATTTATTTTGGACAGATATGAATCCTTCCCAAAGAAACAAATGCCAATAGATATGCGAGTGCTCCAAGCCAAAGGACTATTTTAAACCCGAGTACCATTGCTAACATAATAGTCAGAATGGGTGCAAGGACTGAAAGGCAACCATTTATCGCCCACGCCCATGGAATTAATGATTCACCCCTCTCACCTAATATTTTCAGCCCTGTGGGGAAGGGTATACCCATGAGGAGGCCAAGTGGCATAAGGATGAAGAATACCGAAATAATCTTAACTAGCATTGAATGTGAAGAAATGATATCCGAGATTATTGGAAGAAGTATGCTGTAAGAAATAATAAGTAACGAGAGAACAATAGTGATGAAAGGACTCCTTAAGCCTGAAACCCTGTAACTCAATAGACTTCCAATACCTGAGCTTATCAGTATTGATGTAAGGACAGTAGCAACTGCATAGGATGGGTTTTCGAGCGGAAGGATAATTTTCTGTATTAATGATACCTCCACAAACATAAATCCAATACCGAGGAAGGCAAAATAGGGAAGAAACTTTTGAGATTGCTTCGTCACTTCGCTCCTCGCAATGACAAATCCCCCCATCCCCCCTTTAGTAAAGGGGGGTGAGGGGGGATTATTTCCGTGTCTTTTTGAAAATGCTGGAAGAAGTATGAGTACAAGGCTTAAAAACAGTACCTGTATAAAGACCGCTGGAAGGATATAGCCTTCTTCTATAAAATACTGCCACTTCTCTCCCATAATTTTATAAATCTCCTTAATGTTTTTGAGCTTGAGATAATAATGAAAAAAGGGACCATCGTCGCGAACAGGCCTTATATCAAAGATATAATGCTGTGCAAATGACTCGCGCGTTTCAGGGTTCAGGATACCCTTAAATGCAATGAAATATTCATTTGAAGGCATCCGAATATAGATATTGGCCTCCTCTTCATTGATGCCAGGATAATGTATTAAATCAAACCGTCTGTCTTTTGAAAACCCCTTGATAGCCTTTATCTCATTAGAGGAAAATGGCGACTTTTTTACGAGGATGCATATGCTTCCCCAACTACGAATGGCTACAACCTGTTTTTCAATATCTTTTATCCCGAGCTCCTCCATGGATGTAATAATAGTATTCATGAGCCTTAATTCTATTCTCGGCGGTGGTAATATAAAGAGGTTTATGCTCAAAAGCCCGTCTGGTTTCAGATGTCCTGTATATTCCTTGAATGCCTCAACAGTAAACCTGTAGTCCTCTGATATTCCGAAAGAACCGGAGGGTACAGTCCCCATCAATGAGATGTCAATAATATCGAATTTCTTGTACCCTGACTTGAGCCATGACCTTCCAAGCCCTGACCATGTATTATCACTGTATATGCTGCCAGAGAAGTCTCTGAATTCATCTCTGATGATCTTTATTAAGGTTGGATTTGACTCGACCTTATATATGCTTTTTGAGCCATAATGACCCGCAACAAGTACCTGAAGTCCTCCCTTCGGGTCGAGGATCAATACATCAAATCCCCCCTTCCCCCCTTTAACCCCTCTGTATTCCCCCTTAGTAAGGGGGGAATTAAAGGGGGGTGAGGGGGGATTACCTATCTCGTAAGGAAGGGCAGATGGTAAGTATTTAAGAAATTTAAGGGGGCTCGTGGGGGAAACTGCGTTTCCCCCACGCATATTTGTTATGGCATTTATTTCACCTCCGTCTACTGAAAACCCTATCTGTTCAGGAAGTGTATCGAGATATCTGAGGCTTAGTCCTGGGGCAAAACGCACTACCGGGCTTTTAAATGTATCTATCATTGAGAAGGGGCTGAAAAAGGTTTTTAATTGCTCTGCACCGGGATATCTCAGGGCTAC
>JBFMAM010000376.1:0-1910 GCA_040755805.1 Nitrospirota bacterium | reverse complement strand
CGCAGCTACTTTTGGCCTAAAATCTTTTATTGACTCGAGCTGAAAGCTCGATACCTCAGCAACAAGATAGTCGAGGGTCGAGAGTCGAGCCTGCCCCGCTTTGCGGAGCGAGGCCGGGGAGTCGAGAGTCTTTTGACTACTGACTATTGACTCCTGACTCTTGACTAATTTTAGTATCTCCTCTGTCAATGCATTCCCTATATTCCCTCCGAGGATTGTCCTGAAACCACCCTTTTTCATCATAAAGTCGAGTAGGGCTGTTGTTGTTGATTTCCCATTGGTACCAGTAACAGCGAGAAATTCAAACTTTCCCCCTTTTTTCAAATCCCCCCATCCCCCCTTTTCTAAAGGGGGGGCAGGGGGGATTACTAACTTTGAATTTAGTATCTGATAAGCCAGCTCAAGCTCACCGATTATCGGTATATCTTTTGACTTTGCACAGGCAACAGGAGGGATACCAGGTGGGACACCCGGACTGATGACTAACATATCAGTAGATACAAATATATCTTCAGGATGCCCTCCCAGAGCAAGTCTCACCGAGGGTTTAAGCCTTGCTATAAAATCCTTAAGCCCATCTTCCGTCTTCACGTCTGTTACTGTCACATCTGCTCTGAGTTCAGATAGCAGATTTGCTGCGCCTATGCCACTCCTCCCAAGGCCTACGACCGTTATTTTTTTATCCTTTATTTCTGTCCACACCTTTCTTCGCAACCCTGTAATACTTACCTTTCTTGTTCTTGCCTTTTGCAAATGTCTTACCTTTCTTCTTTGCAAATACCTTTGTTTTTTTATGTTTTGCTGTCTTTTTTGCTAATATCTTTTTATCAGTTTTTAACTTTGAACTTTTAACTTTTAACTTTAAACTTTTCGTATAGGATGCCTTTCTCACATTGAGCGCATCATAATCTGCCTTTGTAAAATAGATAACAGGTTCTTCTTTATTCGCCATGGTCTTGAATCCCTTATCAATAAGTGTCTCTGCCTCTTTCCAGAGATACCCCCTGCTTGGACTCCCGAGGAGGGTAACTACAACCATATCCTTCCCATGTTCAGCAGCACATACAAAACAATGTCTTGCCTTGCGTGTATATCCTGTCTTCCCTCCTACAAGGTCTTCGTCAGACCATAAAAGCCTGTTTGTGTTTTTAAGAAATATGGCGTTCCCATTTTCTGTCGAGACCTCTGTTACACGGGTTCCAATAATCTCTTTCAGTCTGGGATATCTGAGCGCATATCCCATTATCTTTGATAAATCAAAGGCAGTGGTATACTGGCCAGGGCCAGGAAGACCATTCGAATTTATGAATTTAGTATCCTTCGCTCCGATGGCAATTGCCTTTTTATTCATGAGATGGACAAACTTTTTCTCTGAACCGGCCACTGCTTCTGCAAGAGCAACGGTAGCATCATTTGCAGACTTTAAGAGTGCAGCGTAGAGAAGTGTCTCAACTGTGACCTTATCCCCTTTTTTGAACCCTGCCTTTGAAGGAGAGACATAAGAGGCATTTTTACTTATCGTTACAATATCCGTAAGATCTGCCTTCTCAATAACCACTATTGCTGTCATCAGTTTTGTTGTGCTTGCTGGAGGAAGTCTGAGATTCGGATTCTTCGCGTACAGAATCCTTTCCGTTGATACTTCCATTACAACTGCAGCCCTCGAATGAATTTCATCAGCATAAGAGATAGTAGACGGTAGACAGTAAACAGTAAACAGTAAAAAGACTATAATGGAAATAACGCTTTTTCTTTTTATGACTGATGACTGATAACTGATAACTGATAACTGTTTCATTGTCATCTCACCTTTAAGGTCGCCAGGCTTAATAAAGCCAGCATTATTCCGATTATCCAGAATCTCACAATCACCTTTGGTTCAGGCCACCCTTTTAATTCAAAGTGGTGAT
>JBFMAM010000375.1:0-1914 GCA_040755805.1 Nitrospirota bacterium | reverse complement strand
TAGAAATCTAAAAGCGTTAAATTATCTGTCATTGCGAGAACCCGAAGGGTTCGTGGCAATCTCATAGAAAAAGGCGAGATTGCTTCGTTTCACTCGCAATGACAATTCTCTATATCGGGATTTGGGTGTGACTAAAAGCTCGGCTATTTTCTATATAAGATTGGCTATTTACCACCACACCAGAAAGCCCTGTCTGTAAAGACGGGGATGAATGGGATGATTTGCTGGCGAAGCCAGTAATAGGAAAAGCCACACCTGTAAAGGTGTGGTGGTTTACTCTAAGAAAATAGGTCAGGCATCTTGCCTGACTAAAAATTAAAATCTATTCTCTTACACTTCTATAAGATTGTTTTTTCCTTATATATAAAAAGCTCATGTAACTTAAAAATAAATTTTTAGGAAACTCCAGTTCAAATCATTCTTAGAGTGCGTGATTGTTGACACCTCTTTACAATTGTGATACTTTTAATACATAAAATGTCAGATAAGGCATCCATAATAAAAGAAGCCCAGGGATATCTCGCAAAAGGGCAGATAGATAAAGCTATTGCCGAGTGGGAAAAATTGATAACGGAATATCCTGACGGCAATACCTATAATGTTATTGGCGACCTTTATCTTAAAAAGGGAGATAAGAAGAATGCAATAGGTTCGTTTCATGAGGCTGCAAGTTTTTTCTGGCGCGATGGCTTTTTTCTCAAGGCATTAGCACTTTATAAAAAGATACTGAATATAGATCCAGCAAATTCGGACGCCCTCTTTTCCCTCGGCGAACTTAATGAGAAGAAGGGTCTCACCGCAGATGCCATAAAATATTATCTTGCAGCGGCTGACATTTTTTCGAAAGAAGGTAAAAAGGAAAAGCTCCTTGATATATTCAATAAGATACTCGCTATTTCCCCGGACAATATACCCCTCAGGAATAAGGTGGCAGAGCTATATGCTAAGGAAGGCCTCGGTGCGGAGGCAGTAAAGGAATATCTTTACATAGCAAGAGTTTACGAGGAGAAGGGAGAAATCGAAAAGTCAATGGGATACTATCAGAAGGTTATTGATATCCAGCCCTTAAACAGGGAGGCGATCCTGAGAATAAATCATATATACGAGAAGGCCGGCAAGCTGGAACAGGCCATTAAGCAGATGAAAGAGGCTATTATCCTTTTACCCCAGGATACAGATATTCATCTCAGGTGTGCAGAGCTCTACATAATGGGTGAGAGGTTTGATGAAGCAAGGGAATGTCTCAGAAAGGTCGCTGAAATAGAGCCTGCTAATATCGAGGCAAGGAGGTTACTCGGAGATATCTATATAAAGGAAGGTGACAGAGAGAAGGCATGGATAGAGTACCTTCCTATCCTCGATAAAATGATACTCGATGAAAAGTACGATAATGCTGTAAAACTCATCGAGTCTTTCAAGGATATAGACCCGGTGGAGACAGGGAAGAGGCTTATTTCACTTTACAGACAGCTCGGTGAAGAGGTTAAGGCGGCTAATGAGCTTATCTCGCTCGGTAATTTGCTTACGACAATGGGCATGCAAAAAGAGGCAGTTAACTATTATAAGGAAGCACTCTCGATAACCCCTGATGATGATTCGCTCAGGGCTAAAGTGGCTGGACTTGAGGAGGGTGAAAAGGGCGTTGATGAAGTACTTTTAGAGGCAGATATATTTCTCAGGTATGCTCTTTATGATGAAGCAAGAGAACTCCTCGAAAAACTTAAGGTACGAGAGACAGAGAATATTGATATTCATACAAAGCTTAAATCTATCTATATAGAGACAGGAGACAAAGAAATGGCAGTAACTGAATGTCTTATACTCGCAGAGCTTTATAATAGAGCAGGCAACATTGAACAGAGAGAACAGGTCCTTAAAGAGGCATACGAGATAAACCCTGAGGATCCGAGATTG
>JBFMAM010000374.1:0-1917 GCA_040755805.1 Nitrospirota bacterium | reverse complement strand
ACGGACAAACGTCTTGAGACTGAGGTTCGGACGCGTACGGGTAGGTGGCGTGATGCTCCAATGAAGGCAATAGACCAGAATGTTTACACAGGGACACCAGTTGTGGATACGGATCGGGACGGGATTCCAGATGAGTGGGAGAAGACTCACAATCTCAACCCGAATGATTCTAGTGATGGCAATGGGACGACTTTGAATGCTGAAGGTTATACGAATTTTGAGGTTTATATTAATGAGCGTGCCGATAGCCTAGTGCCGGCCATGCCTTTGAAGCCTGCGTTTCTAGATTTAAAGGATTACATGGTTGGCGGGAAGATGATTAATGTTGAGAAGGGATTTGCGAATCCTCCTGCTGGTTACGATACCAATCGTCATCCTGTGGCTGAGATTTTAGATTATAGTAGCCATGTTCAGTCTAGACGGTTATTAGCTGTTTCACCTAATCCATTTTATGGCCATATTAGTTTTAGGATTAATAGGGTTGAAGCTGGATATGCTGATAAGTCTTTAAGCTTTAGTATTTATAATATTTCTGGCAAGAAGATTATGGAAAAGGTTCTTGGATATGGCAATGGTTTGATATGGCAATGGGATGGCATGGATTGTGATGGAAAGATGGTGCCGGAGGGTTTCTATTTGGTTTCTTTTTCAGTAGGAGGTAGAAGGATAGCTCAGGAGAAAGTGATGTTGCTCCGATAAAGAAGCCGCTTTCGGAATCACAATGGATGAACAAATATGGGTGTATTTAAAAACATGCCATTTCTTGTCAGAACTTTGTGCGCTTTGTATGCCACTTCACTGCTCTATTATTGCAATCAGGAGTGAACCAACTGTGATTCCGAAAGCGGCCAATTTATATCTAATCCCACACTATATAACCAAATACGCAAAATTACCTTTTCAAATCTTTTTTTTGTAACTATTAAGTGAAAGATCCCAAAATCCAAAACTCCCGCTTTATTAGACACTATGTAATCATTCTATAGAGTCCACTTGAAGATTTAAATATCATTCTTACCTTAATATCCCTTTCTGAACTTAAGGAATATCAAGGTTCCAAGAAGATGGTCTTAAGAAAAATAATATACCAATCAAATTTTATTTGACTTTGGGTGAGATATATGTTATAGTGTCTATAAACATTATGAGCTTTATCAGATACCAAAATTTTTATAACAAAGTATATGCCTACGAAGTTACTTCTTATTGGGATAAAGTAAAAAAGCAACCTCGACAGAAAGTAAGATATATAGGCGTTGTAGATAAAACCAAAGGTGTTATTGAAAAGAAGAAAACCATAAGAAGGGTTGAGAAGTTAATCTTAGACTTTGGCGATACTTATCTTCTTTACGAGTTCATGAAGAAGATAGGCTTTACCCATATTATAGAGGATGTCTTTGGTGATAGAGCAAAGATGTTGCTGGCTCTTGTGTGTTACCGTTTATGCCATCCATCTGCGATGAAGTATGCGAGAAGTTGGTTTGAAGGGAACATAGCAAGGCTGTTATTTAGGGATATAGAACTTTCCTCTCAACGGATAAGTGATTTCCTTGAATTAGTGGGAGATGAGTCCCTCCAAAGAGAGTTCTTCAAGCAATATATTTCCTCCTTATCAAGAGTAGATAGAAGCGTAATAATAGATGTAACCGCTCTTCCCAAGACATATGGCAGAAACGCTCTTTGGATTCTCAAAAGATGACTTAAAATTACTCCCCTTGAGAGTCCATAAGGAAGAGACATTGCGTGGGTATCTATTGATTATATTCGTGAGATTAAAAAGAGAAATAGGTAATGAATATACTGTGGAAGAGATTCTATTGATTATGAGGAATTTAAAGTGTAAAGTATACGAGAATGAGCTTGTTATTCAAGAATTAACAAAACAACAGAAAGAAATTGCAGAAATACTAAAAATCA
>JBFMAM010000373.1:0-1917 GCA_040755805.1 Nitrospirota bacterium | reverse complement strand
CAGAATTATCTCCTGTATACCAGCTCCACAAGATATTCTCCTCTAAAGAGGAGCTGGAAGAGGTTGCAGAGGGATGCAGAACAGCAGGCATTGGCTGTATTGAGTGCAAAAAGATTCTTATCAAAAATATCTTCAGGGTCATGGAGCCAATCTGGAATAGGCGCAATATGTTTCTAAACGACCCTGATATGCTTTATGATATAGCCAATAAAGGCACAGAAAAGGCAAAAAAGATAGCAGAAGAGACTATGCAGCTCGTGAGGGAGGCAATGGGTTTGTATTAATCGGTAGAGAGAATTTACCCTATTTGACAAAAAAACGTTAATAAGTGTTAAAATAATAACAAAATATCGCGGGGTGGAGCAGCCTGGTAGCTCGTCGGGCTCATAACCCGAAGGACAGAGGTTCAAATCCTCTCCCCGCCACCAATGAATAAAAAATCTCTAAAGTTTTTCCCAACTGTTGCCAGCACTAAATGGTTTCCTAAGATTTGACAAAGCAATATGTTTCGTCTATATATAAAGCATGGCGGGTGGTAAATGGTAGGAAATAAACTGGGATAGGATTTATGAACTGGCATGCTATATATACAAAACCCAGGAATGAGGACTCAGTCGCTTCTCGCCTCCATGATATAGGAATCGATGTCTTAAACCCAAAACTCAAATCAAAAAAATATAAACGCAATAAACTCATTGAGGTCATTGAGCCTCTCTTTCCCTGTTACCTTTTTGCAAACTTCGATAAAGACAAATACTCCCATCTAATCTCTTACACAAGAGGTGTGAGATACATTGTCGGGAAAAACAATCCGATTATTGTACAGGATAAGATTATTAATACAATCAAAGAAAATATGGAAGAAGGCAATATAATAGTGATAAAGCCCCAGAGATTCGAAAAAGGTAACAGGGTTCTTATAAAGAATGGGCCTTTTAAAGACTTTTACGGGATTTTTGAAAGAGAGACTAAAGGATCTGAGCGGGTTTTGATCCTTCTCGATGCGATTTATTACAGACTCGAGCTCGATAGCTGGTTTCTGACTAAAATATAGAGGCTCTTGCAAAGGTATTTGATCTATTTTTGGGTGGATAATAATAGGCAGAATTTCTCTGGCTGTAGGCTGGAGAACTATAGGTTCCTGAAAAACCGATGAAGATTATATTTTTTATCCTCATTGTCAGTACATTTCTAACCGTACCATCTGCCACTGCTTCTACATATATATATGTTGATGACGATGCTTATGACCTCCTGTTGCGCCTTGAAGCAGAGGGAGTTATAAAGAGCAGTCTGCTTACGACGAGGCCCTCAAGTCGCAAGGAGGTAATGAGGCTTATACTCGAGGCAGAGAGGAAATACGGAGAAAGTAGTATATTTATTCAAGGCCTTATTAAATCTTTAAAAGAAAGGTTTAAAGTCGGAGCCTATGATGCAAGATTTATAAAACCTGTTGATTTTCTCTATAGCAGGTATGTGTATGCTGATTCAGATATTCAGGCATTATATTACAACAATGACGGAGATCTGTATGGAAAAGGCTCCAATCTTAGAGTTGGTTTCTCTTCAATGGCAGAGCTTGGATGGCTTTCATTCTATCTCAATCCAGAATTCAGGTATTCCGATAACGATAAAGATTTAATAGCCAAGAGGGCCTATGGTGTCCTTGGTTTTTTAGGATTGGAATTTACCGTAGGCAAGGATTCACAGTGGTGGGGACCAGGGTATCATGGATCGATACTCCTTTCAAACAATGCTGAACCAATGACAATGTTGAGGCTTACAAATCCACAACCTGTTCTTCTCCCATGGATATTCAAATACCTTGGACTCTTTAGATTTACTGTCTTTGCTACAAGGCTTGAAAAGGAAAGGGATGTGCCAGAGTCATATTTATGGGGAATGCGTTTTAACTTT
>JBFMAM010000372.1:0-1920 GCA_040755805.1 Nitrospirota bacterium | reverse complement strand
AGGACTACGCGGGTGGGGCTTTAAAACCCCCCTTGCTATATATTTTTTATCCCGCCTAAAAGGCGGGGCTTTCTGGGTGCGGGGTAAATGTCTAAAAGGATGGGAAAAGTAGGAGTACTCATAGACAAAGGAAGAAAGTTATCCCTGAAACTTGACCTTATCCCTGTATCAAAAGATTGGGATGGATGGCTTGTGGTATCTGAGAGGAGAGAAAGAGAAGAAGCATTTTAATGCTTATCAGATTTAAAGGCGAATATGATCACACAGGCTTATAGAAAAGAGTTAGAAAACACAGAACCGTATTTACCGAAACTCTTTCACGGACTCTGTAACTTTGAGTCGGGAATTATTTCGTGTTATGAATGGGGCTGGGAATTGGACAGAATATCAAAGGAATTCAATGTTGATGTGGAAGTGGTAAAACGCATCCTATCCCTGTACGGGTA
This sequence comes from Nitrospirota bacterium, assembly GCA_040755805.1. Taxonomy (GTDB): domain Bacteria; phylum Nitrospirota; class Thermodesulfovibrionia; order Thermodesulfovibrionales; family SM23-35; genus JBFMAM01. Next base: position 1,474 of record JBFMAM010000372.1, on the reverse strand, counting down.
TCTGCGGGAGTAGCTCAACGGTAGAGCATCAGTCCACCAGGCTAAGGTTGCAGGTTCGACTCCTGCCTCCCGCTTCGAGTCTGGCACAAACTTTGCCTTTCACAATTCAGGAAGACATATGTTTAAAACTAAATGTGGTAAACCAGATTGTAAATGTAGCAATCCCATGTATCCATGGATGTTCGCGCACTGCCCTGTGTGTGGAAATTTATGTCTGTGGAGTGATTGTCGAGTTTCAGCGAAAATCTCCACTTAGTTTCATAAGAATTCCCCACTTTTCTGATATGAATTGCTCCAAGATTTCCACATTCATGAACGAATGTCTTAATTCACAGTTTCATTTTAAAATGTTTGACCGAATACTAAAATATTCTTTAAAATCAATCATACGAGAGTGGCGGAACTGGCAAACGCGCTGGACTTAGGATCGTATTTGAACCACTTTAGCTATAGGGGCATGATTACTGGCTTTCCCTATCAAGCCCTTATGTATCATGGCTTTGAAGAGATTTTTACTGTTCCCATTATTTATTTTTAATTCCATTTTATTGTGCTAAATTCTATTACAAATTTATCACAGTAATTTTATGTTTCGTAGGAGACTGCTTGAGACAAGCTAAGAATTAAAGAGGTAATAACCGTACCCTGTGTCTTGTTTCTTCGACACTGATTACAGCGCCTTTTAATAATGCCTCAGAGGATTCTTTTAAAACCTGCTGCAGTCTTCTGATAACATTTGAAGGGGCTTCATTTTCAAGTCTGAAGATCACTACACTCGGGCACTTTTCTTTTGAAGCAGACATGATATCCCCAAAATCGAGATCACAGGTTAAAACGATGCGGCCTTCAGCACTTGCTCTTGATATAATCTCTGCATCTGAAGCACGGTGCATAACGAGATCTCTTATATGAAGTGCATCATAACCTTTTTCTCTTAACCACATGACAGTTGTCTGGGATATGCCCATGTCTGCAAGAAATTTCATAGCTTAAATTGCAGCGGGATGTAGTTCCTCTTTGGCAAGCCAGGAAGCATACTGGAGCGCTTCCCTGATATCATCTGGTTCGAGATCAGGATATTCCTTAATTATTTCATTAGCAGTCAATCCATTTGCGACCAAATTGACTATAAGAGAGACAGGTATCCTCATTCCCCTTATACATGCCTGTCCACCCATAATTTCGGGATTAAATGTTATCCTCTTAAATTCTCTCATGACTATCTCCTCCCAAGACTCCTTTCAAAATATGATAACCTAATTAGTCTGCTATTTGTATAAAATTAAAAAACGCAAAAAGGTTATAATGATAACGGTAGTAGGTTTAAATACTACATTTTGGTGTGCCTGCTACGCCCGCCATACGCAGGCACGAGGTCATTCATAGCCCCTTTCGCTCAGGCACTACGCTTGTCCCGAAAGCCTTCGGGATCACGCCCCTTGCTATTAAGTGCTTAAATAATCTTTGCCTACGC
>JBFMAM010000371.1:0-1943 GCA_040755805.1 Nitrospirota bacterium | reverse complement strand
TTCACTGGATAAAACTCTTGGATTAAGTAAAAAAATAGCTATGGATCTGATGGGGATTGGAAATATCCTTTTCAAGCAAGGGATGTTTGAAGACGCCTTGAAATATTATAACAGGGCATTTTCGACGAGTGAGGGTGTAGGCAATAAAAAGGGCGTAAAAGATGCGACCGAGATGATAGATAAATGCTTACAAAACTTAGGGAAAAGATAAATAAGCTATGAATTCTATACTCAATGAACTTATTGAACTTACAAAAGAGCCCAAGATAGCCTACTTCTCAATGGAGATAGGCATTCAGAATGATATTCCTACATACAGCGGTGGCCTCGGTGTCCTTGCAGGAGATACCATCAGAACGAGTGCTGACCTTAAACTCCCGATGGTTGCTGTCACCCTTATCAGTAAAAAGGGATATTTCAGGCAGGAACTGGATGGGTATGGGGGACAAACAGAGTACCCTGACCCATGGGACCCGTCCCGATATATGACACTCCTTCCCGCTAAGATTACTGTCCAGATTGAAGGGCGGGATGTTATGGTACAGGCATGGCAATATAATGTAAAAAGTCTAACACGCGGTTTTATTCCAATCTTCTTCCTTGATACAGACTTGGAAGAGAATACCCCGGAGGACAGAGAGATTACCGCTTATCTCTATGGTGGTGACATGGCATACAGGTTGAAGCAGGAGATAGTCCTCGGGATTGGTGGTGTGAGGATGCTCCACGAGCTTGGCTTTGAGATAAAGAAATATCATATGAATGAGGGGCATTCGAGCCTGCTTACTATTGAGCTTCTCAATATGTATAAACGGCCTATAGAAGAGGTCTGGGATGAAAAACTCGTCTGGGATGTAGACAGGGTAAAAGACCTCTGTGTATTCACAACACATACACCTATTGAGGCAGGCCATGACAAGTTTCCATACGACCACGTCTGCAGGATTTTAGGAAAATCAATACCCTTAAATGTTTTAAAAGAGCTTGGTGGCCAGGATAATCTTAATATGACACGCCTTGGACTTAACCTGAGCGAATTTATCAATGGAGTTGCAAAAAAGCACGGTGAGGTCTCACGAAACATGTTCCCCGGATATGAAATCAGTGCTATCACAAATGGTGTACATTCATATACGTGGACATGCGACAGTTTTAAAAGGCTGTATGACAAGTATCTTCCTGGCTGGGCTAATGAACCGGAACTATTTGTGAGGGTTGGCCGTATCCCTGACGATGAAATCTGGAATGCACATATGGAGGCAAAAAAGATTCTTTTAGATTATGTCAGAGAAAATACAGGCGTTGAGATGATTCCTGATATCCTTACAATAGGATTTGCAAGAAGGGCAACCGCATATAAGAGGGCTGACCTGATATTTAGTAATATTGAGAGGCTTAAAAGGATAGGGGACGGAAAACTCCAGATTGTGTTTGCTGGAAAGGCCCATCCAAAGGACGAGCCAGGTAAAAGGCTGATAGAAAAGATATTCTCTTTCAAAGAGGGTCTCAAGGATAAGATTAAAATGGCTTATCTTAAAAATTATGATATGGATATTGCACTAAAGATGGTCTCTGGCGTTGATGTATGGCTTAACACTCCCTTGAGGCCCAGAGAAGCGTCAGGCACAAGCGGTATGAAGGCAGCACACAATGGGGTAATAAATTTCAGCGTACTTGACGGATGGTGGATAGAAGGCCATATAGAGGGGTTCACTGGTTGGTCTATTGGCCCTAGCCCTACAGAAACAGGGCTGGTTGAGAATATAGATACGAGGGATGCTGACGACCTTTACAATAAACTTGAGTATATAATTATTCCACTCTTTTATAATGATAGGCACACCTGGATAAGGATGATGCAGAATGCTATAGGTAAAAACGCTTATTATTTCAATAGCCACAGGATGATGCGAAGGTATGTCACAGAGGCATATATAAGATAA
>JBFMAM010000370.1:0-1955 GCA_040755805.1 Nitrospirota bacterium | reverse complement strand
AAAGAGCTGTAATAGGCGTATTGATCGGTACATTCATTAATCCTGAAGACGGATTGATATTGCCAAGGGTTAGGGCAGGGCCGGTATAATACTTAAAGCCATTCGCAAAGAGAAAATCACCATTTACATTACTGACCAGCACATCAGCAAAGCCTTCATAGCCAGAAGGGGTTGTTGCAAATAAGGAATTTGCATTCTGAACAGAGACATCGGTAGTCATATTGCCACCAATACTTATACTGGTGCCTAAAATAAAACCGTTACCTCTTACAACTATCCTTGTGCCACCATCTACAGAGCCGAAATTGGGGGTGATAGAAGTAATAGTGGGCGGTGAGCCGGTAGGGGTTGTTACAGTAAAAGGAAAGCCATTAGACAAAAGACTATTTGTAGTTACAGTCACCGCTCCTGTTGTAGCTCCTTCTGGTACCCGTGTGTAAATACTAAATACATCTGAGTATAAAACTTGAGCAGGTGTGCCATTAAAGCTGACAATATTTTCAGAAGGCACAGGGCTGAAGGCTGTACCTTTAATAGTAACAAATCTGGTAGGTGGGCCTGAATTGGGTATAATGCTTGTGATGGTAGGAGGGGTTGGAACTAAAGTTAGAGTAGTAGAAGCAGAGCCAAAGGGAGTTGTAACAGTAACAGCAACTACTCCTGTAGGCGCCATAAAGGAAATACCAAAATTAGCTTTAATAGTAGTTTCAGAAGCGCTAACATCTGACACAGTAATCTCAGGGGTATTGGTGGTAACAGCAGCTCCCAGAAAGTTATTGCCATTAATAGTTACAGTTATTGAAGAGCCCACTGCAGCAGTAGACGGGGAAATATCAATAATCTCAGGTGCCTGTATCCCGCCAGTGCTACGGGTAATAGAAAGCAGATTGCCGAGGGCATCATAATTATAAGTGGCAACATTGCCATTTTCATCAACCACCTTCTTTAACTGGCCAATGTCGTCGTAGAGATAGGTAACTGCCTCTCCAGTTGACACGTAAAGGCAGAAAAGGAGTATTGGCAATAAGAGGCTTAAAAAAATCAAATAATGTTTTTTAGATTTATATCTCAAGATATTTTCCGTAACAGATATTCTCCATTAAATTGACTTCCCGCTATATATCTTTTAAACTTTATATAGTTGTTTTGATTACCTTGTAGTTGTTTGGAGAAAGCAATGGATAAAGATGATCTCTGGATTGTTGAACATTTTAGCGAACTGGTGGAGAAATATGCAGGCAAGTATGTTGCAGTGGTAAATGAGCAACTGGTGGCAGTTGGGGACACAAGAATAGAGGTGGAGAAAAAAGCACGGGAAATTGAGCCTAAAAAGATCCCGTCAGTATTAAGAGTTCCACGAGAAGAAGATATGGTATCTCTGTTGTAGAATTTCCTTATACTTTCCATAAAGGATACCTGATGCCTATCATCCCTGTCACTATTTTTGATCATATCTTCAACGATCATATCCGTAAAGTAACCTTTCAAAAAATCTAACCTTTCTTTTATTCTGATTATAGCTTTTTATGTAACTTATTATCGGATAGATAAAATTCGAGTTTCAAGACCTGACCCCTTTTCGTTTAACCACCATTCAGATTTGCCTTTTAAAATTTTAACTGCTGAAAGATGTTTGAAGCTCATTTAAATCTAATTCCACTTCCTTCTTTAAATTAGATGTCAATTGTCAAGACCCCATTTCCTTTCTTTATCGATAGTTTGTCAAATGTGGAGAGGCTGTGTCGTAACCCTGTCATTACTCTTAATTCCTGCCCATAAGAGGAAATTATGCAATTAAACAATTTTTACATTTGATCCAAGAGTTTCTTTTTTTGCTTGACAAAAAAGGCCCTTTAACTTATTATTTATAAGTAATAGGAATTGAGATGATGAATGGTATAATGTCTCTAAGGAGACAAAAGAAAAAGCTAATAAACTCTCTCTTACCTTTGTTT
>JBFMAM010000369.1:0-1962 GCA_040755805.1 Nitrospirota bacterium | reverse complement strand
AGCATAAAGCCCCGATTATAAAAACGGGCATTGAGATGCCTTTGAAATCCATGCCACTTGCCTTTAGAATTATAAGCTCGCTGTCAAGGCTGAGACGTCCATAGGTAAGAAGTGTAGATAGCAGAAGCGCCATGGGTATTGTGAGTAAGAGTAACTGCGGTTGCATGTAGAAGATGATTTTAGTCATGTCTGCCATTGATGCGCCAACACCCGAGAGAAACCTGCTCAGGCTGAGCAGTTTTTCCATCATCAGGATAAAATTCAGAAAGGCAAGACTGAGTATAAAGGTAAAGGTTAATTCCTTCAATATTGACCTATGTATTATCTTCATGGCCCGATATTCACATATTTTAGCATAACCCTACCTAACCCCTCCCCTTGATGGGGGAGCATTTTTCCGTTCTCACTATTTACAAATGAACCTCAGCTTGTTGCTAAGGTCAAATGTGTGGTGTCCAGCTTAGCAGGATTACTTCTAACGGGACGGCCTTCATGCATTTTGTCAATAGGTTCGGCTTGGACACCATTTTCAGTAAGAAACTTATATGTTCCACGGGTTGCCCTGATCTTGAACCCTAACCTTTCAAATCGCTTGGCAATCTAACACTTTTTTGGGCCAGAGTATACAGGAGCAAGAGATAAGGGTCAAGTGATAAGCTGGGTTAGATTAAGTATTACTTAAGACCAGCGGTCATGGGAAAAGCAGTTTATTTTTGTAATGAATATAGGGATTGTTAATTCTTATCGTGTACAGATATAATCACTTCTGCCATGAAAGACCTATGGAGTATAAGGATGAGGGCTTCCCGAAATGTCAAATGTCAAAAGTCAAAAGTCAAATGTCAAAACTTGAAACTTGAAACTCGAAACTCGAAACTCGCTGAGGTTCATATTTCTGGTGCTGAGGGTCTTTATGAGGCATCAGAGATTCAAAGGGTTGTCAGAAAATATTCCCTCAGGGCATTAAATCATCCAAAGGGATTGCCTGATAAGATTGTAATTACAATCGAGAATATAAAGCAAAGTCCAGAGGTAATCTCGGCATTGCCTGTAGCCACAGTTAACAGTAGCACGCCGGCTGAAGGAAGAAATATAGCAATTAAGCTACTTCAGTCATTGGGAATATCAAGTAAGGCTATTGACAGGGCGTTTGAATTGATCAAAAAAGGCAGCATGAGGGGTGCCGCTATTGTTACAGCAGAAAAAGGCAATCGTCTCGAGCCTGACAGGGGAAGGGGAGTCAGGGCATCCCGGCTTGGAATCAATAAGTCAGCATTAAAGGTACTTTCATTAAGGCTTTCACGACATGGGATTAATACAGACACTGTTAAAGAGGCCCTGATCCTTGCATCAAAGGTTGCATCCTGTAAGCATGTGATAGCTGAATTATGTGTATCCGATGACCCGTATTACACAACTGGCTATGTAGCATCTAAAGGCCTTGGATATTTGAGGATACCAAATATCAAAAAAAGGGGAAGCAAAAGAGGAGGAAGGGCATTTTTCGTAAATGAAGGGATAAATGTTGAAGGAATCATAAATTACCTTGAAAGAACGCCTGTAATAATTGGTAAAGTCGCTTTATGTAAGGGTATAATGTCAATAGATGAGATCATCAATCGTCCTTATCAGTAATCCCACAGCAAAAAGAGCATCAAATAGAAAAATAGAACTGGCAACTCGTTTCCTGAGATCAAAAGGGTACGAAGTGGAGATATTTTTCACAAAGTGGATGAGGCATGCAGAGAGTCTTGCAAGAGATGTAATAAAAAAATCACCATCTCTAATTATTGCAGCCGGTGGTGATGGAACATTCAACGAGGTGATTAATGGGATTGCCGGATCAGAAATACCTATGGCAATCCTGCCATTCGGAACTACTAATGTGCTTGCAAAAGAACTCGGTATCCCCGAGAATGTAGGAGGTGCAATAGAAGTTGCTGTCAGCGGTATTCCCAAAAC
>JBFMAM010000368.1:0-1969 GCA_040755805.1 Nitrospirota bacterium | reverse complement strand
CAAAGATAATGCAAAGTGCAAAATGAAACATTCATGCCGATCTATCGGCACAAAGGACGATGAAAATATTACTACCCGATGCCATTACCGTCATTGCCCGGCTTGACCGGGCAATCCAGAAAAAAAGGAACTGGATTCCCCGATTAAATCGGGGAATGACGACTTAAGGAGTATTTTCAGGTGAAATGAATAATATTACATGGCCTTCTTGACGTATATCTCCTTTGCAATTTCAGGGTCAATGGCTATTGTAGTCTCATCTATCTGGATGACATAAGATGGGCTTCTCTGCAGAAGTCTTATAACACTCCCGGCAGTAATCCCTAAGGAGTTAAGCTTACCCAGCCTTGATGCCTCTCCTGACACTATAAAGACAATCCTTCCTTTTGAGCCTACTTCAAATTCAGATAGCCTATTAACTACTGGTGCAACTTCTACTCTATATTTCTTACAACACTCTCCCCTCGGTATGGACCTACCATGGGGGCATGCTGGTGGATGGCCAAGGAAGGTGCACACACTGTCAGTAAGCTCTTCACTCAGGATATGTTCCATCTTGCATGCATCATTAATGACGGCATCATCTGGCATCTCAAAAATATCAGTAAAGAGACGTTCTGCAAGGCGTAGCCTTCTTATTAATCCCCTTGCCATTGAATAGCCCTTATCAGTGAATTGAATTTTATCCTTGGAAATAATTGCGAGGCCTTCTGTCTTCAGTGCAAAAATAAGGGTTTCAACATCATCATCTTCAGAACTCAATTTGAAACGATTAAGGCTCTGATGGCCTTCTTCGTTAAGAATCCATATCAGCTCTAATGCTTCATCAATTCGTTCTTTGTCCATATTTCAAATCAAAACGGCAATTCTAATGACATTACCCTATGAAAACTTTTCCTGTGAATGGGGCAGGGACCGTACAGCCGTATCATGTCGAGGTGTTCTCTCGTGGGATAACCTTTATGTTTTTCAAAGTTATAATTTGGATATTGTCGGTGGTATTTCAGCATGATTTTATCCCTTACAAACTTTGCTATTATTGAAGCAGCAGCAACCGAGGCACTTATGCTTTCTCCTTTTATAAGCGATAGCTGCCTTATCGGAATTGATGGGAGAGATACCGCATCAATGACAAGTATATCCGGAGGTGTGGAAAGTTCTTCTACTGCAAACTGCATCGCAAGTCTCGTAGCCCTTAGGATATTCAATCTATCAATCTCTTCAGGACCGACAATGCCTATACCGACATCTTCTGAGAAACTTAAGATCTCGGAGAAGAGTGTCTCCCTTTCTTTTTTAGGTACTTTTTTAGAATCTCTGAGCCCCCTAATCCTTGCGCCTTCTAAAAGGACAACCGCCACGGCAACAACTGGGCCGGCAAGCGGCCCCCTTCCGGCCTCATCAATACCAGCTATCCTTAAAAAACCCTTTTTTCTGAGGGATTCATCATGCTGGTAGATATCCACCTAAAATTCTCTTTCTTTTTCCTTGATCTTTGCTGCCTTACCCTTTTTGCCCCTTAAATAATATAGCTTTGCTCTCCGAACACGGCCCCTCTTTAAAACCTCTATCTTATCAATGGCGGGAGAACTGAGAGGGAAAATTCTCTCTACGCCGATTCCAAAGGATACCTTTCTCACCATGAATGTTTCCCTTGTGCCACTTCCGCGCCTAGCGATTACAACACCTTCAAATGGCTGAATTCTTTCCCTGTCGCCTTCCACAACCTTTACTGAAACCCTCACGGTGTCTCCAACATTGAAGTCTGTAATATTCTTCTTAAAGCCTTCTTCAACAACTCCGAGCAAGTTCATTTTAATTCCCCCTTTATTTCGCTGATTAATTTACTGTAGTTTAGCAAAAATATTGAAGTGAATACCCCCTTAAGTTTATTGTAAAAATAAACTTTTGTTCCGAAAGGAGGTATTCACAATAAAAATTATAGCACCTGTTAAAAAATTAGTCATAT
>JBFMAM010000367.1:0-1983 GCA_040755805.1 Nitrospirota bacterium | reverse complement strand
AACTTTTGATGGAAAGAAATGGGCTCTTGTGAAGAAATGAAATCAAAGAAATCAAATAGCAGATAAAAATTTTTATAGAAATTTATGAATGGAGGAATTATGAAGGTATTAAATGGTCTTAGCCTTACACCAAATGCACTTAAGGTTCTCGAAAAGAGGTATCTAAAAAAGAACGAGGAAGGCAGGATTGTCGAGACCTCTGAGGAGCTTTTCAGAAGGGTAGCAAGGGCAGTTGCCTCTGCTGATTTAAAATATGGTAAATCAGAAATGGATGTCCAGAACCTTGAAGAGGAATTCTATGAGATGATAGCATCCCTCGATTTTCTTCCGAATAGCCCTACCCTTATGAATGCAGGCAGGAGGCTTGGCCAATTAAGTGCATGTTTTGTACTTCCAGTAGATGACTCCATGGAATCCATATTTGACGCTGTAAAATATACGGCTATCATACATAAATCAGGCGGAGGTACAGGCTTTAGTTTTTCGAGGCTAAGGCCTAAAGGAGATATTGTCGGCTCCACAAAAGGCATATCTTCAGGGCCTGTCTCCTTTATGACCGTCTTTGACACAGCCACAGAGGCTGTAAAACAGGGAGGCACAAGACGCGGGGCTAATATGGGCATCCTGAGGATTGACCACCCTGATATACTCAGTTTTATTACCTGTAAGGATGACAATACAAAATTCAATAACTTTAATATCTCTGTAGCACTCATTGATGAGTTCATGCAAGCTGTAGAAGAAGACAAGACATATAACCTTATTAACCCCAGGACAAAAAAGGTAACTAATACCCTTAAGGCAAGAGATGTCTTTAATCTTATAATAGAGCATGCATGGAAGAATGGAGAGCCTGGCATCGTCTTTATTGACAGGGTAGATAAATCAAACCCCACTCCTCGTATAGGACGTATAGAGTCAACCAATCCCTGCGGTGAGCAACCTCTCCTACCTTATGAGTCCTGCAACCTGGGATCAATAAATCTGGCAAAGATGGTGAAAGAAATTCGAAATTCGACCCTGAATCAAGTTCAGGGCGAAATTCGAAATTACGAAGTGGACTGGGATAAACTCAGAGACATAACATGGAAGGCAGTCCATTTCCTCGACAATGTTATTGACGTAAACAAATATCCTCTCCAGAAGATCGAGGAGATGACCAGGGCAAATAGAAAGATAGGCCTTGGAGTAATGGGATGGGCAGACATGCTCTTACAGCTCGGAATACCTTATAACTCAGACAGGGCCATAAAACTTGCAGAAGATGTGATGGGATTCATACAGGGGGAAGGGAAAAACGCATCAGCAACAATTGCAGAAGAGCGCGGAGTCTTTCCAAACCATCAAGGAAGTATTTATGACGGAAAGATAAGGCTAAGAAACTCTACAGTTACCACTATAGCACCAACAGGCACGCTCTCAATAATCGCAGGCTGTTCATCAGGCATTGAGCCTCTTTTTGCAGTCTCTTTTGTAAGAACTGTCATGGAAGGCACGAAGCTCATAGAAGTGAATCCTTATTTTGAAAAGGTTGCAAAAGAACGCGGGTTCTGGTCCAGGGAGCTTATGGAGAAGATTGCAGATAAAGGGTCAATACAGGAATTTGATGAAATACCAAGCGATATAAAGGCTGTCTTTGTTACTGCCCATGATATTACACCCAGGGAACATGTCACTATGCAGGCTGTATTCCAGAAATTCGTTGATAATGCCGTCTCAAAAACTGTGAATTTCCCTCATGATGCTACACCAAAAGACGTAGAGGATGTATATCTCCTTGCTTATAAACTCGGCTGTAAAGGGGTTACCGTTTACAGAGATGGCTCGAGAGAAGAACAGGTTCTTACAAAGGGCAAAACAAAAGTCGGTAGTCAGTGGTCAGCAGTCAGTGGTCAAACAGCCAAAATAATTCCTAGGAAAAGGCCGGAAGTTATAAGGGGCACAACCCGACTTATGAAAACAGGCTGCGGAAATCTCTATGTC
>JBFMAM010000366.1:0-1988 GCA_040755805.1 Nitrospirota bacterium | reverse complement strand
ATCTTTTCTCTGCTTATTGTTATTTCTGAGCCTCTGAACAGGATGCCAAGAAATTCAAATCCTTCCTGAATCTTTTTTACACTGCTTCCCGGATTAAGATTCAGTTTAAGCCTTTTCTCGAGAAACCACTTAGTATCTTTAAGTGCCCTGTATGCCTCTCCTTCGGATTGGCTTAATATAATGAAATTATCTGCATAACGAACGTAGCCAAAACGTCTTTCTACCATCATCTTGTCAAAGGGATGCAGATAGAGATTTGAGAGTAAAGGCGACAATATTGCACCCTGTGGGATTCCTTTTACGGTGTCCTTCCACCTCATCTTTTCGTCAACCTTTCCCATTTTGACCCACAGGCGTATTATAGGTAAAAGTTTATCGTCTTTAATCTTCTCAGAGAGCATAGAAAAGAGAAGGTCATGTTCTACGGTGTCGAAATATCTATCTATATCGCAAAGGGTAACCCATTCTCTTTGTTCATTAGCGATTAAATGTATGACCCTGCCAATGGCTCTGGCTGGGCCTTTATTTGCCCTATATGCGTAGCTGACATCGAGAAACTCTCTATCGAGTATTGGTTCTATAATATCTTTTACAGCCTGCTGGACTATCTTGTCTTTAATGGTCGGAAGGCTTAAAGAACGAAATTCATTGTCATCTTTAGGTATTTTTATTTCCTGATATGGCTCAGGTATATAATGGTATGAAGAAAGCTGTTCAGAAAGATCTTTGATATTTTTATCAAGATCAGCTTCAAATGCCTCGATCGTTACCCTGTCTATACCGCCTGCAGAACCCTTTTCTTTAATCTTTACCCAAGCTGAGAGCAGATTTTCAACACTGCATACCTTCTCATATATGCCGTATATCTCATTTCCCATTTCTTACTTCTTACTTATTATCCTGTATTTTCCCAGCCCAAAGGTCGTTGCCTTGCCCACATGGATATGTTCCCCAAGCCTTAAGAGTGGTAAATATTTCTGGAAATCACCCTTGTAGGTTATTTCTCCAACCAAGCCACCAAACTTCATCTTCGTCTGCTGCTTGGTAGAATATCTTTCCCAATCAACCCATCTTAGTTTATTTCTGATGGTCTGGATAGTTTCTGAGCCTTTAACAAATTCTTCAAAATCATCCATCTCTGCACCGCAATGAAGATGCGAAAGAAGAAATGCCCTTTCTGAAAGCCTCCTTATTAAAAGATTAAATGGAATATCCGAGGAAAGCCTATCATTGGCCTTTATCCTCACCGGTGTCTCAAAAGATATTGTGATCTCATCGCTAATCTCCGCCTTCTCAAAAAGGCTGTAATCCATTTTATTTTCAGCTCTCTTGAGTATCCCTGTATTGCCGTTGAATATCTCTGTCTTTGTGCCATCAAGATGCAATGCCTCTACAGAAGTCACATCAAATTTACCCCTCTCCTTTCCTATACCAATTTTGCCCATTTCTGTAAAGGTGTAGATAAAGTAGGGCAGGTATTCATTTGCCTTTCCAATAAGCACGATGTCAAAGAATATTGAATCATCAGGATGAAAAATTCGCCTTCTTGTGAGTGGAGGAATAATAATGTAAGGATGAGGGGCATTTCTATATTTTCCGTAATCAGGATGATCTTCTGGTATTGGGGTCTCCATTATTGATGAATAAACACACTTAAGCCTCAACATGCAGTCATTGCATCGAGACTTTTTTATTACACAGACAATTCGCTTTAGGGTATAGCCGAAAACACCCCTTAATGCAGAACCTTTATATGGAGGAAGATGGATTAAATCCCCTGCCCTGAGGTTGATTCTATATTTATGGAAATACAAGGAGTTTAGAGAATTCATTTGAGAAGGCTAAATCTTAAGCTCCAGGCCATTTTTAATTATTTCTTTGACGAATTCGTCTTCTTTATTAAAATCTTCAGGTCTGATAAATCAATTTCTTTGTATTTCCATGAAGGGTATGAGCATAAATCCATATACTATCTTCTACAGTGCTTT
>JBFMAM010000365.1:0-2004 GCA_040755805.1 Nitrospirota bacterium | reverse complement strand
AGGAGTGAACCATATAATTCACCCGAGCTTTCTCCTGTAACTATCATAACAGTATTCATCTTACCTATTATATCTGAAATGAGCCAAATTGCCTCATCAAAAAAGCTACACTTTCGTTCATGCATAGGAAATTATAAACCACAGAGGCACTGAGACACAGAGATTTAAGAACATAAATTTTAACCCGAATTACGAAGGGGTTAAATTTTAAAATGTTGCATCTTTGTAAACAATCACATAAAAACCCTTGAAAAATGTGCTCCTTCTGCGGTATAAGACTTTATGCAATTAAAAATCTTACCACAGAAAGGAGCACTTAAAAAGTGAATACAGAAACAATATACCACAAAAGAAGGCCTGACACAACCAGAAAGATAAAAGAAGAATTCACATTAAAGAATGCAACAGTATTTGGTGGATATAATCTTCTTGCTGATTTTATAGAAACAAAGAAGGTAGAGACAATGTTAGGGGAATGCGTAGAAATAAAGAAGGCGGACTGGTCAACTTATGATTTTCCTTTTATATTGAGGTGTCTCATAGACGGGTATATTTTAGGGATGGAGAGGACGAAACATTTTGAGATACTGGAGAGCGACAATCTAATAACAGAGAAACTTAAGGTAGAGAAACTACCTGACTATACGACATTAAACAAGGATTTAAAGAGGTTTAAAGACGAGGGAGATATAGAAGGACTAAAGGCAGCTGACCTAAAGTTTATAAGGAAGAAACTGAAGAATAAGCGTGACAATGTAGTGTATGATTTTGATTCTTTAGTAGAGGTTGTGTATGGACAACAGGAAGGGGCATCTTATGGATATAATCCCAAGAAACCTGGCAGGCCGAGTTTTAACCCCCTGATGTGTTTTGAGGCGACAGAGGACTTACACATAGGCAGCATATTAAGAAGTGGGAATGTGCATGCCTCCACTGGGAGTGTTGAATTTATGGAGAAAGTAGATAAAACGATGAATTCCATCGTAAAAAGATATAGCAAACTCAAGGCAAGGGGCAAGGTACTGGCGAGGTTTGATGCAGGGTTTGACTCAGAGGAAAACTACAGGAAGGCAGAGGGTCTTAACTGGAGGTATGTAGGGAAGGTAAGATGTTTTGATCCCTTAAAGTTCAACATATTTGGGATAAAGAGATGGAGGAAGGTTGCAGGGAGTTCACGAGACATAGAGGTTGCGTCAATAGCATACAGGGCTGAGAGATGGAGCAAGAGCAGGCGTGTTGTTATCATAAGGTGGTTGGATGATGGAGGCACACAGGGTAGTTTTTTTGATGAACTCAACTATAATTATTTAGCATTTGTGACGAATCTTGATTGGGCAGAGGAAGATATCTATGGATTTTACAATCACAGGGGGACGGTAGAGAATCGGATAAAGGAGTCCAGATACGGATTTGGTATAGATAAGGTTCCAACGGATGAGTTTTATGCTAACTATGCAGCCCTTCAGTTAAAGATGATAGCATATAATCTTACATCGTTGTTTCAAACAGAGGTAATGGAAATGGGCAGACTGCGAATGAGCATACGGAATATAAGAAAGATGTTTTTTAATATAGCCGGGAAGCTTATAAAGAGGGGCAGGCAAAAGATATTAAAGCTTGCAGAGGATTATATTTACAGAGAGAGGTATTTAAAGATGAGGGAACGATTAGCCTGTCTCTGACAGCAGGTAGGTATGTTAACAGAGCAAATCTAAAAGGAGAGGTCTGTCTTTAAAAGGAATTTTTGCAGGATTTTTATCAAGAATTGAGTTTAGAGGCGTCTGGTTATCTACTAATGACAATTTTCATTATAACGATGGAAGCTTTTTGAGGTTTAAAAGGGTAAAAAGTTTATTTTTTCAGGATACCCTTTCGTAATTCGGGTTAATATTTTACTGGCGCGCCCAGGAGGATTCGAACCCCCGACTTTCGGATTCGTAGTCCGACGCTCTATCCAGCTGAGCTATGGGCGCAATGAGGATTTTCTGACATTGTAACATATTA
>JBFMAM010000364.1:0-2028 GCA_040755805.1 Nitrospirota bacterium | reverse complement strand
TGTTCACCAACTTTATGAAGGAAAAACCGAGGTCCTTGATGAATTAGAAAATCTCTCCGAACTTGCGATAGGTGAATTTTTAAAGGAAGAAGTTCTTAAATACCTTCAAGAAATCGGTGAAGAGAGAATCAAAAGAATTCCTAATGGTATGGGAAGCGGACTTAAAAGGACAGGTTATCATGGCCTTTTTGTATCCTTTAAAGATAGTTCAAGGCATCATTGGTGTTATTATGACCTTAAGAATAAAAGGATTTCAGAAGATAAGCTTAATGTTATCAGACTTATTAGATGCAGAAGGGACGAGGAGAGGACTGAACTAAATTTTGACCCCTATGAGATTATAGACAAAGTGAGGTCTCATATTCTTTCACGTATTAGAACTGCACAGTTGAAACTTCCCAAATTAAAAAGCCCTCAAAATCATATTGTTAACTGGTTGCAATGTCTGAGTGGTAATGTAAGAAATGAGTTGATGGAATATTTTTCAACCCCGTTGCCAGACATTTACATTCGTGAACTCAAAAAGCTATGGTCTCAAAGAGGTTTGTCAGAGGAAGCCTTATTGACAAGCCTGAAATCGTTTAAAGAGACTCACCCTATCCAGCCTACAGAAGAGAAAGAGGTTGTTGCAGATGAACCAAAGCTGGAGCTTGTTTCGTATATGGGGATAACGGGATAAAAATTTTTATAGCTCTTGCCTAATTTGAACCTATGTTATACTATAAAAAACTTCTATCAAAAGGAGACCCCGAATGAAAGTAATACTTAAAGACGACATCAAAAACATCGGGAAGATGGGGCAGATTGTGGATGTGGCTGATGGATATGCAAGAAATTATCTGGTACCGAAGGGGCTTGCCGTCAAAGCTAATACGAAGAATATAAAATCCTTAGAGTATGAAAAAAGGATTATACAGGATAAAGCAAGAAAGCTTAAAAATTTGGCCCAGGACCTCGCGTACAAAATCTCAACTATGTCGCTCATAATTAAAACAAAGGCTGGTGATGAGGGAAAACTATTCGGTTCCGTAACAACTATGGATATTGCTGAGGCACTTAAAAGTGAAGGGATCGAGATAGACAAAAAGAAGATTTTTCTTGAGGAACCGATTAAAAGGCTTGGCTTATACTCTGTAAATGTAAAACTCCATCCTGAAATATCAGCACAACTTAATATACAGGTTGTTGAGGAATGAAATGGTTATGCAGATAAGTCGGCACAAAGGGTAATGAAGATATAATCCCCCCATCCCCCTTTGCTAAAAGGGGGATGGGGGGATTTGAAAGGAGATTTTCAGATGAAAGAGATTGATTTACAACTGGATAGATTACCACCCCAGAACATAGAGGCAGAGCAGTCTGTCTTAGGTGCTATACTTATTGATAACGATGCATTACCCAAGGCACTGGAGGTCCTTGACCCTGAAGATTTCTATAAACAATCCCACAGGAAGATATTTAATGCAATGACAGAACTTTTTAATAAGAACGAACCAATAGACCTGATAACCATGACAGATTGTCTCAAAAGGAGAGACGAAATAGAGGCTGTCGGGGGGGTATCCTATCTCTCGTCCCTGGCGAATACGATTCCAACGGCAGCGAATGTAAAATATCATTCAAAGATAATCAGGGAGAAGGCCCTTCTAAGGGGTCTTCTAAGGTCAGCAACCGAGATTGCCAGTAGGGTATATGAGGACAATCTCGATGCAGAAGAGCTTGTGGACCATGCAGAAAAGTCAATCTTCGATATCTCAGATAAGAGGATTAAGGCCTCATTCGTAACCTTAAAAGAGGTTATCAAGAACAGTTTCGAGATGATCGAACATCTCTATGATAAAAAAGAGACGGTGACAGGTATCCCTTCAGGCTTCAGAGACCTTGATGACCTGACGACCGGTTTTCAGAAAGGTGACCTCATAGTTGTTGGCGGTAGACCATCGATGGGAAAGACAGCATTTGCCCTTAATATTGCCCAACATGTTGGCCTCGAATTGAGAGACCCTGTTGCCATATTCAGCCTTGAGA
>JBFMAM010000363.1:0-2096 GCA_040755805.1 Nitrospirota bacterium | reverse complement strand
AGGACTACGGAAGTATAAAGGCTGTGGATAATGTTTCCTTTGTGATAAACAAAGGAGAGGTTTTCGGACTCCTCGGCCCCAATGGTGCAGGCAAAACCACCATTATAAAGATGCTCACTACATTGAGTAAGCCTGATTCAGGCAGATGTTTAATCGATGGTTTTGATGTCTTAAGGAATCCTTCTGAGATAAAAAGACGAATTGGTGTTGTCCCGCAGGAAAATAATCTTGACAGAGAGCTTACAGCTTACGAGAATCTGCTCATTTATGGAATGTTACAAGGTGTAAAAGACCTGAAAAAAAAGATAAAAAAAGCCCTTGAGATGGTTGATATCTGGGACAGAAAAGATTCTGTAGTTTCGGGTTTTTCTGGAGGTATGCAGAGGAGGCTGCTTCTTTCAAGGGCGTTGCTCACCGAACCCTCTGTATTGTTTCTCGACGAACCATCAATAGGGCTTGATCCCCAAATAAGACGTCAGATGTGGGACGTAATAAGAAAGACAAGGATAGAAGGAAGAACTGTAGTTATAACTACCCATTACATTGAAGAGGCAGAGGTATTATGTGACAGAGTCGGCATCCTTTCAAAGGGAAGATTAATAGCCCTTAATAGTCCCACCGACTTAAAGTCAATAGTTGGTGAGTATGTAGTAGAGCGTATTGATGGTGATGGGAGGCTTATTCAGCGGATATGTAGAAGCCGTGAGGAAGCTTACGAATTGGCAAGAGAAAACGAGACACCCCTGACAATAAGAAAATCAAATCTTGAGGATGTATTTATAAAACTGACAGGAGAACGGATAGAGTGAATACTTTTGTCGATAGATGATCATAAAGAAGAATAACAATGTCACCCTGAACTCGTTTCAGGGTCTCAAGAGATGCCGAAACAAGTTCGGCATGACAAAGTAGAGGTATTTTGTGAGAGGCTTAGGCTGGTATCCAATTTTTTTAAGGGAGATGTTACTTTTTCGCAGAAAGCTCTTGCGGCTCGGCTATCTCTTTTCGGCAATGGTTGTGCCCATAATCTACCTGATCGCATTCGGACTGGGACTCGGAAGGAATGTCAGTATTAAAGGAACTGATTATCTCACTTTTCTCATTCCCGGTCTTGTTGCGATGAGCTCCATGAATAATTCATATACATGGGTAGCAAGTGCCTTGAACCTCAACAGGCTTTATTTCAAGACCTTCCAAGTTTTTATGCAGGCGCCAATCAGCCCTTCATCCATAATGATCGGGGAGGTGCTGGCTGGTATGGTAAAAGGACTCTTTGCATCGTTACTGATTATTATTGTGGGTTTTTTGACATCCACAGGGTTTTCTATTACAGCAATTTTTATTATTACTTTACTTCTTAATTGTTTTTTATTTGCAAATTTAGGGGTAATTACAGGGATGCTTGCTAAATCTCATGAAGATACGGCGACATATTCGAATTTCTTTATCATGCCGATGGCATTCTTCAGCGGGACTTTTTTCCCTGTTGATAAAGTACCTCAATTCATTATACCCATTATCTATCTCATGCCGCTGACGCATACAAATGTCGTCATAAGAAAGACAATACTTGATGAAGAGGGACTGATATCCCTTGCTGCGATGATTGGTTACAGTATGGCCTTTTTTCTATATGGATCAAGGCTTATTAAAAGGTACAGTGAATAGGAAAGATGAGTTTTGAGGATATTATCAGCTTTTATCTCAGTTGTAATTGTAATGGTATACCTGAATGTTGTAAGGGCAGAAAAGCAGAGTAGACCTGATATATTGATGACAGAAGAGGATATTAAAAGGATGAATGTAAGGACAATCGTGGAGATATTGAATCGCATACCCGGAGTTACAGCTTCTGAAAGCTCTGTAACACTTTATGGCTCCCGTATGGTGACTGTCCTCCTTGATGAGAGGCCACTCAATGACCCTCTGTCTCCCCATCCAGTATATATTAACTGGAATCTGGTTTCCCTGGAGAATATAGAAAGGATAGAGATATACAAAAGCGGAGGGGCAGCCTTCGGAGGCACCTCCGGGGGTGTAATCCTCATAACTACAAAGAAGGCTACTACTTCTCAGGGGATGATTGAAGCATCCTT
>JBFMAM010000362.1:0-2098 GCA_040755805.1 Nitrospirota bacterium | reverse complement strand
AGAGGTAGATGATTTCGGACATGAGACTGTTATTGTCCGCTCTTTTCCTGATGCCTTAAAAGAGGCTGATATAAGAGGTATCCTCTCAGATGTAGCATCATGTATTATCGAAGGTATTGCTCCAGATAAATCCCTTAAAGAGGCAATTGCTGCTAAGATTGCATGCCATAGCTCGGTTCGGGGCAAAGAAATCCTTAATCAGGAAGAGCTCTCAAATCTTCTAACTGACCTTGAACGAACAGAGCATCCTGACCAGTGCCCCCACGGAAGGCCAACGAGGATTTTTCTTTCTCTGGACGAGCTGAAGAAGATGTTCAAGAGGAAATAAGCTGATTTTTGGCTCCTGGGAAGGGATTCGAACCCCCGACCAAGTGGTTAACAGCCACCCGCTCTGCCTGCTGAGCTACCCAGGAATATCTTTTTATATCAAATAGTTCGATATTTGTCAATCGAGTCCTGAATCAAGTTCAGAATCGCTCACAAACCTTGCAACAAGGTCACCAACCTCGGTTGTACTATAACCCATCTGGCCGGCGGCAAGGCTTTTGAGATATTTACCTGTAACCTCCATAACAGACTTCTCGATAAGCTGCGCTGATTTTTCCTCACCAATATGTTCGAGCATCATTCCTCCTGCACAGATTGCAGCCAGAGGGTTAACCACATTCTTTCCCGTATATTTTGGCGCAGAACCTCCAATTGGCTCAAACATTGAGACTCCGTAGGGGTTAATGTTTCCACCTGCAGCTATACCCATCCCACCTTGTATCATCGCTCCTAAGTCCGTAATAATATCTCCAAACATGTTCTCTGTTACAATGACATCAAACCACTCAGGATTTTTCACAAACCACATTGTTATAGCATCAACATGCGCATAATCAACCTTTATCTCGGGATATTCCTTTGCCACTTCATAGAATGTCCTTTCCCAGAGGTCAAAGGCAAATGTGAGGACATTTGTCTTACCACAGAGTGTAAGCTTGTTAAGCTTGTTTCTCCTCTTACAGTATTCAAAGGCAAATCGTATACACCGCTCAACACCCTTCCTCGTATTAATAGACTCCTGTATTGCAACCTCGTCAGGCGTGCCCTTCCGCAGAACACCACCTGCACCTGCATATAGTCCCTCTGTATTTTCCCTCACAACAACAAAATCTATATCCTCAGGTCTCTTACCTTTTAATGGACAGTCCACTCCGGGATATAGCTTGACAGGCCTTAAATTGATATACTGGTCGAGCTCAAATCTCAGCCTTAAAAGGATTCCCTTCTCGAGTATGCCAGGCCTTACATCTGGATGCCCTATTGCACCGAGATATATTGCATTGTATTTTTTCAGCTCAGTTATTGCACTATCTGGCAAAGTTTCGCCTGTTCTTAAATACCGTTCTCCTCCAAAATCATAATAATTAAAGTTGAGTTTGAAACCGAACTTCTTAGAGACAGCATCTAATACCTTGATGCCTTCTCTAATGACCTCTGGCCCTATACCATCTCCGGGTATAACGGCTATATTATAAGATTTCATAAGCTATTCTCCTGATATTATTCTGTCATTTCGGGCTTGACCCGGAATCCAGGTTTTCCCAGTGAAAAAGGGAACCTAATTCATTTATATAGTTCCCTGCTTCCGCAGAGCCTGCCCCGTACTTGATACGGGGGATGGCGTCTGGATTCCTGCTCCCTGCTTAAGACCTGCAGGGACAGCTTCCGCAGGAATGACAACTATAAGCCATTTAGCTTCTATTTATTGCTCTTAGCTCTTAGCTTTTGTTTAGTCCACTCTACCAATCCTCCTGCAGAAATTAGCTCTTGCATAAATGTAGGGATGGGATTGGCTTTATATTCTTCTTGTCTTGTAATATTCCTTATTATTCCATCGTCAGCGTCAATCTCTATCACATCGGCCTCCTTAATCTTTTCTGAGGCATCAGGAGACTCGAAGATGGGAAGCCCTATATTAGAGGCATTACGGTAAAAAATCCTCCCAAAGCTCTTTGCTATGACCGCCTGGATACCTGCTGCCTTTAATGCAATTGGCGCGTGTTCCCTCGATGAGCCGCAGCCAAAGTTTTTGCCAGCAACAATAATATCA
>JBFMAM010000361.1:0-2107 GCA_040755805.1 Nitrospirota bacterium | reverse complement strand
CATATCCTGAGGATACTTTTAATTATCTTGTTGCCAAACGACTTGCGGAGATATCGGAGGCAGTTAAAGAGAAAAAAGAGGAAGAGAAGGAAAAAGCGAAAGAAGAGGATAAATGAAACATGCGCAATGGGTATTAGAGACTGTATTGTTTATACTGATCTCTTTACCCCTTGCGGTTTTACCTTATAGATTAGCACTAAAGGCTGGCGAGTTGCTCGGCCTTTTTCTTTTCTATTTATGGGGAAGCAGAAGACGGATTGCGGTAGAGAACATCAAAGCATCATTGTTTAAAGGTCAGGAATCAAATCCCCCCTTACCCCCCCTTACTAAAGGGGAGCATGGGGGGATTAAAAAATTGTCAATACATTATTCGGCAGAAGGCATTGCAAGGGAAACCTTTAAGAATCTTGGTAAGTCTTTTGTAGAAATTATAAAAATCTATTACGGTCTTGGTAAAAAGATAATAGATTCTGTAGATATTGAAGGCATAGAAAATTTTAATCGGGCTAAATCAAAGGGCAAGGGGGTTTTATTTTTAACCGGACATTGCGGAAATTGGGAGCTAATGGCAATCACCACGTCTGTAAAGCTTTCAGATATCGCTATTATAGCAAGACCAATTGATAACCCCTATATTAATAAATTTATTGAAAATGCAAGACAGAGATATGGTAACACCGTGATTTACAAGCAGGGGGCACTGAAACCTATAATTCAGACACTGAGAAATAACGGGTGTGTAGGTATACTGATGGATCAGGCTGTCATATCTGATGAAGGATACGTGATGGATTTTCTTGGCAGAGGCGCCTGGACAACAAAGATGCCTGCCCTGATAGCAAGAAAGACAGGTGCAGCAGTCTTGCCTGTGTTTATACATCGAACTAATGGAAGCCATAAAATAGAGGTATATCCCGAAGTACAATTGTCAAATATTGATGACAAGGAAGGTGCTGTAATAGAGGATACAAAAAGATTTTCGTGTTTCATTGAAGGATACATAAGATATCATCCCACAGAATGGCTATGGATTCATAGGAGATGGAAAAGGGTGCCTTAAGCTCTAATCAATTCCTTCCCTGCCTCATACGCCTCTTTTAGAGCTGTTGGATGCTGTAATATTTCACCTTTTGCATCTATACCCATAAAGCTTAATGTCTTATGCTCGGGAACGCTGATCGTCCTGAAAAATGCCTTTGCTGTTGCCTCTCCACATCGAACTCCTGTTTCTTTTTTCCTCCCTCCTACGAGTAGTAGGAGCCCTTTACGTCCGTATTTTCCTTCCGAAATTGGTTTTTTTAGAAGGTATTTTTCACACCAGAAACTCTGACAGCGATCTATCATTATCTTTGTCTGGGCGCTGAGACTAAAGAAAAAAATTGGTGAGGCAAGAATAATCCTGTTTACCGTTCGAATTTCGTCGTAGATCTGGACCATCTCATCCTCAATTATGCATATGCCTGTATCATCACATCCTCCGCAGTTCTGGCAGGGTGAGATGTTCATGAGATTCAGGTTAAAGATATGAACATTTAATCCTGAATCCTCTATTCCCCGTATTGCCTCCTTAAGAAGAAGCTCTGTATTGCCATCTTTTCTTGGGCTTCCAAGAAATGCAATTATTTTCATTATTCTCCAGCAAATGCCTCCTGAAGATTCTTTTCCGTCTTTGACATTGTTCATTCCTCCTGCCTTATAGCCCGTCAGGTCTGAGGACCTGACGGCACGGTAATTTGTTTAGAATTTATATAATGGTTCTGATATTGACGTAAATTATACACTACCCACATACAAACAGTAAACCACCACACCTTTACAGGTGTGGCTTTTCCTATTACTGGCTTCGCCAGCAAATCATCCCATTCATCCCCGTCTTTACAGACAGGGCTTTCTGGTGTGGTGGTAAAAATTAACCAACTTTTAAAATTTGGCTACTCTATGAAGAATCTATAAATGTTAAACTATTATATGCTTGATAGATCGTGTAAGAACCTGCTTGTCAGGGGAGTTAACTGGATAGGGGACGCTGTAATGACCCTGCCTGCATTAAGGGCATTAAGAAAGGCTATACCAGAAGCAAAGATCTCTCTTCTTGTAAAACCATGGG
>JBFMAM010000360.1:0-2107 GCA_040755805.1 Nitrospirota bacterium | reverse complement strand
TAGCATCCTCTACATTTGTTGCCAATCCTTTACCTTCCTCTGTTCCTGCCGTGAGTATAACCATCTTACCTGTATTATCTCTGGTTACAATTCGATATGTCAGTCTGACGGTTACGTTATTAAATGGCATGGTTATGCCATATCCTATATCCTGTCCCTTTCTTGTTGAAATGGTATAGTCAATCTTGCCTATGAGGAGTATATTTGATAGGAATTTATACATCAGACCTCTTAATGTCAGGTAATTACCGCTCTTTATTGCCTTCTCGATTTCTGCTGCATCTACTACATCTGTTGGAGCTACATCAATCACTTTATAACCCTGCTCTGTAAGTCTACCAATGAGTGTTTCGGAAAGGATATTAGTCTCCTCGTATTCGTCCTTTGTAGTTGTGGAGGGTTTTCTTGCAGGAATGAATACGGCAATAGAATTATTGAGGGCAAGTGTTGAAACAGCATCCTTCGCCTTTGAAGGCTCTACGCAGACATTTGCCATTGCCCAGTAGGTATCACCTCTATTTTCCTCTTTCAGAACCCTGTAACCTGTAACAACCCCCCTTATTTCTTTACTTACAGCATCATCTACAAGTGCAATGTTCTGAACCACACTCTGTGCTTTAACTTCAACGCCAACAATCTGTTCAATAGCAGACCACTTCGCCCTTGCTATTGCCTCTGCCTTAGCAGACGGGATATCATTCTGAATGATAACTGCTTCTCCCTCGGTATTTATGCATCTCTGGGCATAGGAAAGACTAGAAAATAGGATCAAGGGCAGGATTGTCAAAATCAGTTTTTTTCTCATGCGCATTTCCCCTTTAAATTTTGCATATTATCATAATATAGACTATGATTTGTCAAGGAAATATTACCCCCAAATGCATCTGAAAAATCACCACAGAGGTCACAGAGACCTCAACGAGAACACTGAGAAAACAAATTATTATTTTAAATCTCTGTGTGCTCAGTGGTTAATTGAGTTGTTTGGATTAAAGGAGATACTCTGCGAGGTTTATCTTATATTTGTTCGGATCCAGGGTCTTTACTATGGACCTTAAATATCTGCCTGTTTCGTCTTTCTTAGCAAGGTTTACAACTGGGCCCTGAACCCTTCTCCCGTTGCTATCAATAATAATTAAGACCCTCGGCCTGTCTACTAAGACCGCATTACTTTCATAGACAAGGCCAAGTTCTTTTGTATCGAGCATCACAAGTGTCCCGACAGGAAAGATACCAACCATATTGATAAAAAATTTAAGTAATAATGGGTCAAGCTGTGCCCCTGCCCTTTCTATCATAATACTCACTGCCTTATCTGGAGAGACCGGGATCCTTGAATAGACCCTTGATGATGTCATTGCGTCATAATGGTCAGCAATGGATACTATCTTCGAATAGAGGTCAAGTTCCGTATATTTTCTAACCTCCGGATATCCGGAGAAGTCGCAGTTAATATGATGCTCAAATGCAACAATCGCAGACCTTATGGAAGTATTGTCAAAACCTCTTAACCTTAAGATTGCCCTTATGCCCGATACGGGATGCCTTTTCATAAGCATCCATTCATCGTCGGTAAGGCTGGTTGGTTTATTCAACACCTCGTGGGGAATCTCCATCTTGCCTATATCATGAAAAAGTGCTGTGAGGCCGAGCTCTGTAAGTGACTTCTTGCTTAACCCTAACCTTTGGCCGAGGGCTATTGAGAATATGCTAACGTTAACTAAATGATAATATGTGTATTCATCGTAATCCTTGATCATGGTCATGCTGAGGAGAAGTTGCTCTTCCTCCAGTAAACGGTCTACCATTGCCTCAACAAGCCTTTTTGCCTTCTTTATATTGACCTTTTCTCCTGACCCGATCTTGGTAATCACTCCCCTTGCATACGAGACTGCATTAAAATATGTCTTTTTTATCATCTTTCTGGCACTGGTATCTACCTCTTCGTCTTCCTTTATCTTCTTTAACCTATCTATTTCGATACTGTATGATTCTGCTATTCCATCTGACATCGTTTCATAGGGGGTATCGGAGAAACCAGATGCTATAAATGCCTTCAGGAATATGCGCATATCCACGGGCCTGATGACATTCTTAAAAATAACAC
>JBFMAM010000359.1:0-2118 GCA_040755805.1 Nitrospirota bacterium | reverse complement strand
TCATCAATTTCTTTTGCAGTGAATGTCCTACCTCGATATTTGATGGGTTTGTACATGCATTGTTTATATCACAGGTGAGGGGCGGAACGCAAGAGGTTTTTTTTATCCTATAACTGAGGGATTACGCCTTTTTTCACTTTTTTCTTGACAAATAGCCTGTTTTACGCTGAAAATAGGCAGCATGTTCAAATTAAGGCTTTTTATTCTACAATTTATTATTTTATTTTTTGTATTGCCCATTTATGCATCAGAGGTGGTCGACCAGGACAAATCGGTTGAACAACCAGTAATATCTTCCTTGCATGAAGAAGACATAAATAATGATCCCAAGATAGTATCGGATTATAGCTACAATGAACTCGCTGTAGAGGCTGTCAAAAAAAATATCTGGCTTTTTACTGAAAAGATTAAAGAGAAGTTCTCACTCTGGCTCAGCAGGTCAGGAAAATATCTCGAATTGATGAAAGGGATACTTAAAGAAAAGGATATCCCTGAAGAAATTGTCTTTCTCCCCCTCATTGAGAGTGGTTTCAGCCCTTATGCCTACTCTCCTGCACGAGCAGTGGGATACTGGCAGTTTATTGCATCTACTGCAAAGAGATATGGTCTTGAGATCAACTGGTGGAAGGATGAGAGGAGAGATCCTGTAAAATCTACCGTGGCCGCAGCAAACTACCTCAGAGACCTGTATGAAATGTTTGGCTCATGGAATCTGGCAATGGCCGCATATAATGCAGGAGAGGGCAAGATCCTCAAGGCGCTCAACATGACAAATACAGATGATTACTGGTCACTACTGAGTACGGGATACATAAGGCGGGAGACTAAGGATTATGTCCCGAAGTTCATTGCAGCGAGCTTAATCGCAAATAGCCCGCAGGATTTCGGGTTTGAAGACCTTGAATATCATCCACCACTTGATTATGATGAGGTAACAATACAATCACCTGTTGACATCCAGATAATAGCGGAATGTTCAGAAACAACAGTAGAGATAATAAAAGAGTTAAATCCTGAACTCAGGAGATGGTGCACACCCCCTGATATCCCTGAATATACACTGAGAGTACCTGCGGGTAAGAAGGATGTCTTCCTCGAGAAACTTTCTAAGATACCAGAAAAAAAGCGCTTTTCGATAGATATATACAAGGTTAAAAAAAGAGACACATTTAAGAAAATCTCGAAAAAGACAGGTACCCCTGTTCAGGTTATCCTCGATCTGAATTCCATTGAAAAGATGATGCCCCTAAAGGCTGGGATGAAGATTTATTTACCTCCAAAAGGGAAGTTCGTATTAGACAAAGATGACAGGGCAGCAATAAAAAAGGCTTCATTTAAATACAAAAAGAAAAGGCTGAAGTCTAAGCTGAAGACTAAACACAGGAGGGTCTAACCTTCCTTCTCGGCACGAGTCGATTCCAACTCCTCAGATAGTTTTGCCTTTGCCTCTTCGCTGAATGGTGAACCAGGAAATCTATTAGTAAGTTCTTTATATTTTTTCTTTGCCTCCTCTAATTTTCCTGCCTTTTCAAGGAGTCTGCCATATTCAATAAGCGCAAAGTCCTTGTAAATATTACTACTGAGATTATAAAGGGTATCGAGTGTCTTCATTGCCTCATTTAAATCCCCTTTCTTTATATAAACCATCGCCATCTTATGATACACAAGCGGAATGAACCTATCTTCGTTTGAATATCTCTGTATAAAATCTTTGAGTGTCTTCAGTGTATCATCGTATTTACCAAGCCCGTAATAACAGCCTGCAATATAAAATAGCGATACAGGTGATTTTCTGATATCATAAGCCTTTTTGAACATATCCAGGGCCTTTTTAAACTGTTCTTCTTTATTTACAGGCTGCCTTATATAGTCATTGTGGTAGATCTTGTATGCCTCATACTCAAACATTCCCGCCTTTTTATGCGAAGTATAGTTATAGAGCAGAAAGCTAACAATAGCTATGATTATGACAAGAATACCTGCTCCGTATTTTAATACCGACTTCTGCCGTTCCTTTACTGTATACTTCAGAGTGGCAAGTTTATCTTTAACCTCTGCCTCTGCACCAGCAGTCTTCTTTGGCACCCTCTTTTTAATCGCCTTTGGCATCAATCCCTC
>JBFMAM010000358.1:0-2119 GCA_040755805.1 Nitrospirota bacterium | reverse complement strand
GAGAACCCGAAGGGTTCGTGGCAATCTGAGCCTCGAAGGTGAGATTGCTTCGCTCCGCTCGCAATGACAATTTTCTATATCGGGATTTAGGTTGATATGAAATCTCAACTCGCATTGACTTGAAATAATGAACAATGATATTATACACATATAATTACACATATAAGGAGTTAACGTGAAAAGGACAAACATTATGCTTACAGATGAACAACATAAGAGACTGAAATCCTGTGCAAAGAAAGAGGGGAGAACCCTCGGGGAGCTTGTCAGGGAAGCTCTGGATAGTACTTATAAAAGGAAAAATATTTTCGAACACAGGAAAAATATTGCTCTTGATGCCTATCAGGAAGGCCTTATCAGCCTTGGAAAGCTGGCTGAGATTTTAGGCTTAGACATAGTAAGTGCGAGACTATATCTAAAAGAAAAGAATATCCCACTTAAAGTTCAGGATCTCCAGGAAATTGCAAGAGATGCAGTGAATGCCTGACGTCATTTTCGACAACTGCGTTATCAGCAATTTTGCCTTATCAGAATCCATCCATATCATCAGGAGACTTTATGAAAACACTTCATTTGTAACTAATTTTGTCGTTGCAGAAAATATGAAAGGTATTATTAAAGGATACAGTGAGCTTACCAAGATAAGGGAAGCAATAGGAGAAGGCTGGCTTAAGGAGGTAATTTTGGAGGGTCAGGAGGAGAAGAATCTATTTGAATCGCTATCGGTATCTTTAGGTCTGGGAGAGGCATCAAGCCTTGCTATAGCAAAGACAAGAGGCCTTATCTTTGCCTGTGACGATATGGTTGCAAGGAGAGAGGCAAAATTGCTGAATGTAAAACTCACTGGAACTATTGGGATACTCATGAAAGCTGTAAAAAGGAGGCTTATCAATCAAAAAGAGGCAGACAGGATATTAGCCCGAATGATTGAAAACGGCTTCTATTCACCTGTAAGGTCGTTAAAGGAAATCCTGTAACTTTTCTTAGTTTATCTCCATAATAATTGATATAGACCGTGCTATAATACTACCAAAGCTATATCGATGGAGGTGACGTATGAAAGCAACGATTTCTCCAAAATACCAGGTGGTAATACCGCGTAAACTCAGGGAGTCACTACGACTCAAACCCGGTGAAAAGGTTGAGTTCCTTCAATATGAGAACAGGATAGAGATGATTCCTGTCAGGGATATAAAAAAGATGCGAGGATTTCTCAAGGGGATTGATACAACGGTTGAGAGAGAGAAGGACAGGGTATGAACCTTGTCGATTCCTGTGGCTGGCTTGAGTATCTTGCTGACGGGCCTAATGCCGATTTCTTTGCAGGGCCACTCGAAAACCAGGAGAAACTTCTCGTTCCGACAATTTGCATTACCGAGGTATTCAAAAGAGTTCTGCAGCAACGTGGAGAGGATGCAGCGCTCCATGCGGCTGCGCTCATGCAGCAGGGTCAGGTTATTGATCTGGACAGCAATATAGCAGTAGAAGCCGCCAGGTTGGGATATAAGCATGATATCCCTCTTGCTGATGGTATTATTCTGGCCACTGCATATATGCACAAAGCTGTTATCTGGACACAGGATGCGGATTTTAAAGGCTTAAAGGATGTTAAGTATAAGGAAAAACTGTGAGACTCATCCCGGTCTGGTAGCTTTCGGGCGAACAATTTAAAGAGGACATGTTATAGATGATTGAACTGACTATATCCTTACTGTCAGGAATAATCAGCCATATTTTAGCTGGTGTTATTTTGAAGAAGAATGTCATACCAAATATTGAAAAGAAAGAACTCGAAAGAGAATTAAAAAATATAATAAAAATTGCTATTGATAAGACCTCTGAAAGTAAGTTTGCATATTGCTTTTCCCGCCGTGAAGGAAAAATTGACGACTCTTTCTGGAAAGATAAAGATGTTATAGATGAACTGTGGGGAACTCTTACAGATATTCGCAGCATCGAATCCATTCCCGATTTTAACAAACTTTATGGGGTATATTTTCGGATTTACGAAAGGGGATGGATTGAACAAAATTCCTTTAACCAAGTTATTGATAAATTCTGGACTAATTTTCTCGTTGAAGCAAAAAAATCAGAGATGATTTCTCCGGTTTTTGAGAGA
>JBFMAM010000357.1:0-2130 GCA_040755805.1 Nitrospirota bacterium | reverse complement strand
CTCACTGGAATATATTTTTTCATCACCTGTCTCATTATCCATATTAGAGTCCCATTTAAGGTTATTAAGGGTTTCTATTACCTCATTGAGACTACCGGGACTATTGGGACTACTGTCCACACTGGGACTACTGGAATTAATTTTAAACATTAAAGAAGAAGATAAAAAATATTTTCCTCTGCTAACGTTTACAAGTAATCCATCCTTATACATTCTGTAAGTAGTTTTCCTGATAGTGTCATAGCTTTTACCGAGGATTTCAGCTATTTCCTTATCCTTTAGTGCTGTGCCTTCTTCCAGCAATAAATTTATAATTTCCTGTCTCTCCTTACTCTGGCTATAAATCGTTGAATTACCGAGTATCTGCCAGTTAAGAAGATCTTTGTGGAACTTTATAGCAAGATCCTGTTCTTCCTTAATGAGCCTTCCCGTAACCTTTAAATTACCTTCCTGTTCACCTCTTCCCCTGTCCAGATGTAATATAGTATCCACCGTTCCGCTTATACCCATTGAGCCGGAAAGGTTCTCTATATAATCCTCATGTCTCCCTTTCTTCAGATGATGTATAAGGAGTATTGAGACATTCTTCTTATTGCATATAGATTGTATCTGTCCAATACTCTCCACGTCCTGTTCATAGGCATTACCGAGTTTAGCAGGTTTCCTTATTCGTCCCATAGTATCTATAATGAGAAGTTTTATATCCGGGTGTTCATCGAGGTAACTTGTGATCTGTTCATAACCTCCTTCACTCATTTTATTTATGTCAAAGATAAGACGGAAGTTATCAGGGATATGTGTTAACCCCTGAGCCTGAATGATGCTATTGATTTTTTCCTGAACAAACTGATCCTTTTCATCCAGGGCAAAATAAGCAACTCCTGTTTTCTCTGTCTGTAATATACCCAGGGTCTTTGTTCCGCTTGCTATAGAGAGTGCCATATTTAACGCAAAGAAGGTTTTTCCGATCTTAGGAGCTCCTGCAAGGATACTCAACCCTTCCGGCAGTATATCCTGAATGAGATACTTTACCTTCGGATACTTTATTTTTAAGAAGTCTTCCAGTTGATAATCCTTTAATGGTGTAACACTGGATGGTTTAGTTGCCTCTTCCGGAGCATGTAACGGGGTAGTTTCATTTGCTTTCTTTACGAAGGCAGGTGTATTGTTTACCAATTCCAGAAGTTTCTCTTTAGTCCCTTCAGACTGTAGCCAGTCTGATACATCCTGTTTCTCCTGAAGAGCGGGTAGGTTAATAATCTTGATTTCCTTTGCTATTCCGAAAAGATTATTTGCCACATCTTCAGCATGTTTTATCCCGGGTGAGTCATTGTCCGGAATAATTACTACAATTGCATCTTTTAAATACTGGTTATAATCACTTCTCCACTTCCCGGCACCCATAGGAGAAGTCGTGGATGTAAGTCCTAAAGCTTTTAAATTATCCGCATCCTTTTCACCTTCCACAATATATATTGTTTCTCCGTTATTTACTGCCTGAATGACTTCTGGAAGATGATACAGGACAGGGGTATTTCCATTAAGGCCAGCATACCATTTCTTACCTCCAGCATAGGAATATTGGAAGAAATCCTTCTTATAGGAACGTGCTATTAATATATAAGGTTCATTGTCTTTATTTACATACTCATACACCTTTTGAGACTTTTTTTCTATGTCCCAGGTGCTATAGGTTTTCTTATGAATAGCTACCTCTTCCTTTATAAAACCTTCCTCAGCAAGATCGTTCCAGGTGAGGTTTACTGCCCTCAGAATATCATCATTATTGCATCCTGCGTGGCAATGTAAGAGCCATTTACCGTCTTTCTTTGATATACTTAATGACGGTTTCTTGTCTTTATGACATGGGCACATGCACTGATACCGTGTGCTTCCATTGCTGCCACTTTGGGTTACATTTTCGAACCTGTTCAATATATGGTCCATAATTTCACTCCTTTTTTATATAATTTCATAGATTACACATTAATAGAGTTTCAGCCGTAATGGAGGAGTGGGTGATCTCTCGGTCTTTTCAGAAGAAGATGACGAAGTCGGTTTATTATGATATATGTGTTTCTGGGAAAATTATCGTTCAGGGATAATCTTTTACTTTTATCGTGGTGATGA
>JBFMAM010000356.1:0-2139 GCA_040755805.1 Nitrospirota bacterium | reverse complement strand
TGCCCTTTTTAAACCTCTATATCCTTGTTTATCCCCACCCCTTGCAAGAAACTCATATATATTGTTGGTCATTTTTATGACCATAATGTTAAATCCTTATTCAAGCCCCCAAGATTGGGGGTTTGGGGGTTGAAAAAAGATTTTTTTAAAAATTAGTCATAGTAGTGATTGTGGAGAGTGTGGATAACTCTGTTTTTTAGAGTTATCCAAGTGATTGTGGAAATCTGTGGTAAACTTGTTGTTTAGTTTTCCACAGATTTCCACATGAGCGCCACTATCCACAATCATTTATTACTTGACTTTTTAGGATGTCCCTGACATAATATCAGTAAACTGATCAGGTAAGGACTGCTTCCTCCTTGTTGCCCTGTAGTATCGGGTCTTCTAAAAAAAGTCTGTCCCCCTGCTCCTGGTGTGTTCTTCTAACACATAGGATGTTTAACCTGAAGGTCGTGCCTGCTTACAGCGCTAAGCGGACAGGGATCACACCTCCCTCAGGTTTATTCTAATTACCAGGCGAGGCTGTTGAATCATCAGGAGTCAGGGACATCCTGATCAAATCTATCTTTATGAAAGGAGTCGATCTATTATGTCTAACCCTCTCTTTGTCGGTATTGACATCGGCAGCAAAAAAAACTACGCTTGCTTCCTCAATTCTTCCGGTGACAGAGTCACCCACTCCCTCCCCTTCGATAACAACTTACCAGGGGCTCAATCTATCCTCTCCTCTATCCTTTCCCTGGCCAAAACTCACTCTTTTGACTCCATCTCTATCGGTCTGGAGGCTACCTCTGTCTATAATTCCCACCTCGTTAACTTCTTCTTCTTCTCTCAAGACTTATCCCCTTTTAACCCTCAAATCTATGTCATCAACCCTAAACTGATCAAAGGCTTTAAAAAGTCTTACCCCGATCTCCCAAAAACTGATGACATCGATGCCTTTGTTATCACCGATAGACTCAGATTCGGTAGACTCCCTGCTTCTGCTAAAGTTGACTTGCCATACCTATCACTGCGTAAATTAACCCGTGCCAGATTCCATCTCGTCCAAAACCTCTCCAGAGAAAAATGCTTCTTCTTAACTAACCTCTTTATCAAATTCTCTACCTATGCTCAATATAAACCCTTCTCTGATACCTTCGGCGCTACCTCTACTTCTATCATTACCTCCTTCTCTACTGAGGACTTAGTCTCTATGTCTCTTGAACAACTCATATCCTTTATTATCCAAAAGGGCAAAAATAGATTCCAAAACCCTAACCTCATCGCTCAAGAACTTAAAAAAATTGCCGCAGATTCTTATCGCCTCTCCTCAAAAATGAAAGAATCTATTGATATTGTCCTCTCCTCTATCCTCGAAAATATTACCACTACTCAAGCTCAAATCAAAAGAATAGACAAAGCTATCCTCAAAGAACTCGCTGGTATTAAACATACCCTATTGTCTGTCCCAGGGATAGGTCCTGTCTCTGCTGCTGGTATCATCGCCGAGATAGGCAATATCTCCTCCTTCAAAAATCAAGCCGCCTTAGCCAAATTCGCCGGATTGGTCTGGAATAAACATCAATCCGGTAACTTCCAAGCAGAGGAAACCCATATCTCTAAATCAGGCAACAGATACCTCCGATATTTCCTGGTAGAAGCAGCTAACTGCTTGCGTCTCCATAATCCTGTCTTTAACGACTTCTACTCCCGTAAGTATCAAAAAAGTAATAAACATCATCACAAAAGAGCTCTAATCCTCTGTGCCAGAAAATTAGTTAGACTGATCTACTCTCTGCTTCAGTCTAAAAAACTATATGAATCACCTAAGAAAAGCTCTTAGTTAAACGCCTGGAAGCTTCCTGCAAGCTTTATTGATTATTTGCTTTTCAAAAAATAAATGTTTGTTTGTTCCGCTTGCGCAATCTACTACTAAGGAGGTCATGCCTATAACTCTATATCCTTTTTACTTAAGACACTCTGCCTTAACTACCTTAGTCCAGGACTAATCCCCTGACTACGGTTAACTCTCTCTACATCTTTACTTTTACTTTGGCTGTCTTTAAATTTACTTGAATCCAAAGCTTGCTATTTCTGTGCCCTTACACGGATTCAATTCGGAAAATTTATTTTCAAAATTCCTTAATTTTTTACTTG